>NC_022111.1:1200000-1500000 GCF_000163055.2 Prevotella sp. oral taxon 299 str. F0039 | reverse complement strand
TCAAATGCCTCGTCGAATAGTTTATCGAAGTTATTAGCAAGTTCTTGCTTTGCAACTAAAGCTCTTTCTTTTTCATCTAACTCTACTTTTGTGCAGCTTACAGCAACAAAACATAGTGCAACAAGCATAGTATTTGTTGCAATAGATGTTCTTTTTAGTTGTCTTTTTATATTAAAATTCATATTATTAATAAAGTAAATCTAAATAAGTTATTAAGTTAAAACACTGTTATTCTATGCTTTTCGCCTTTCAACACCCATTTACTTGCGAACGGCTTCGATAACAATTGTAACAGGAAGGATATTTGGTGACACCTTTAAGTCAAGTTTTCCATCTTTGAAAACACCGCTTGCTTGCGCCCTATCGGTCTCGAATCCTTTTAGATTAGGAGGCAAAACTCCCTCTGGAATCTTATTAGGATCGACCTCTTTTGCTCCAAATGGCTCTGCTTTGAATGTACCTTTTACCGACTGCAGTTGAACACTTCCGTCTTTTTGACGCTTTACATCCATCACAAAATCACCCGAAACGGCAAAGGGCATGCGTGCTGTTGCACTCAATTTTCCATCTGAATCGAACATAGGAGCATTGAACTTCTCGAAATGAAAACGTACTTGTTGATTACTATTAAAGGCTTCTAAAACAACGACATGAGGTCCTTGTGCCATCTGTTTAGTGCCCATTGTAGGGGTTATTGTGGCTTTATAGGTTCCAACAACAATGCCAACGGCAGACGAACCGTCTGTTTCTTCATTGTTATTGCTACAAGATGCAGCCATGAAAGCCATGAAAAGGATTAATAAAACGCTACTTTTTAATTGTTGAATTGTCTTTAAATACATATTGTTTATCTTTAATTTATGGTTTATTTTTTGAGTTATTGAATGCAATTTATAATGTTATTTGTCTTCAAGTCATTACTTAGTGCCTTGCCATTGCATCTTCATTGCAACGGGTAACATAAGATCTATGAGGGCAGAAACTTCGTTTTTAGAACGCAAGAAATATCCTTCTAGTTCAGCATCGTCGCTCTCTGGCAATTCAATACCTATTTGTTTGCCTTCGTCCGACGTACGAACTATGCCGTCACGACCTTGCAATCGAATGGTATCTCCTACTCCTTCAGATAGCAATACATCCATTTCTACACTCACATAAAGTGGCATAAAGTTGGTATGAAACTTACTTATGCTGAGATGTAACGATCCATTTGCATTCGTAGTGCAATGCACTTGATGTTTACCTGCAGTGAAATAAAGAAGCGGTTTGATGCGTTCGGCATCATAATAAATCATGGATAACTTCGAAGAGTAATGTCCTTCGATGGCTTTTGCTAACGAATGAGTGCCTAAATCATCATCAACATACTCTTTTTTGTTAGGCAATAGCTCTTTAGAACGTACGTAATCATCTGAACGATACGATTCTTTTTCGCACGAAATCAATAGCAAAACCAAGCCAATTAAAAGACTTTTCGCTAATAAATGCAATGAGGTTATTGTCTTAAAAACGTTATTTATTATCATTATAATACCTCTTTTATGGATCTATTGCTTACGTGCTACAATGCAAATAGCATTGATGTGATGAGCATGCTTACGGAAAATGCTCCGCATTTCCTGCACTCTTTTACGAGCATGGCTATTCTTTAACATTCTAAATACAATACGAATGAAATTCCAAAAGCCTTCATCTGCAATCATACGAGCCTGCTCTAGCAAGTGCATTGGTCTGCTTTCGACAAACGAAATGTCAAAACCATTATCCTCTAAAAGGTCTTTCCACTCTATAAGAGTTAAGGGACGAACATTGGTTTTGATTCCTTTTACAAGATCACTTTCTATCTCTTTGCGCACTTCTTGCGATGTATTGTCGGGATATATGCCTATTTCATGAATACCATAAAGCCCTCCTGGGCGCAATAAACGTGCTGCTTCGGCTATAATCGCTTGCTTTTGCTGTTTGCTTTGCATTGTTAACATGGCCTCTCCATACACCTTTGAGGCACTATTTGCTGGCAAACCTGTTTCAGAAGCATTTCCTATTACGATCTGCATTTTATCGTTTTGCACGTTATTCTCAACTCGTTTGGCGGCTTCTGAATTGAGTTCTACTGCCACATAGCTATGAGGTTGATGAGAAAGAGCAAGCTTTGCAGTGTAACCTAAGCCCGGAGCGAACTCTATTACATCATCATCTGAAGTAATATTCATTGCCTTTAGCATTTTGTGAGTTAACTCTTTTCCACCTGGTCGCAACACTTTCTTACCTAATTTTGCTAGCACCCAGTGACCTTGTTCCATATTCATGCGTTTCTCTACCATTGGTTTTCTGTTTTAGTTTCGATTATTGCTGTTTGTTTTTATTGATTAGTTGTTATGCAATTGCCCTCTACCAACGCCACGTTAAGCCTGCAAATATGCTTCGAGGTTGCCCTGGAATGAAGAAAGTTAGCTGCTTTGCGGTGAAGTTTGGGAATGGTATTGCGGGGTTATGTATCTCATCACTGATGACATAACTTGATGCATAGCGTTTGTTTGCAATATTTTTCATCTCGACATAGATATGCCATTTTGAGTTAAACTGATAGCCCAAACGAGCGTTCCACACATGATAAGTAGGCTGAAACATGGTGTTTGTGTGGTCGATTGGAGTGTTTCCTGGTTTCAGTTCTAATGATATAGAACCATTTAAACCACAAGAATGCTGATAATCTAGCGAGCTATTGATATAATGTTGTGGAACTCCTGCGAGATACTTTCCATCGTATTTGCCACCTTTAAAGATGAAACGACTATAATTATACACTGCTCCTAAGGTGAAACTACCTATATTATGTCCTAAAAGATGAGGCTTACTTGCCACCTGAAGCCCTACTTCTAAACCTTGATGAAGGGTCTTTGGGTAGTTTTCTGTACGCTTTAAGCCTCGCACATAGTCTTTTATTTCGAGTATTTCGTTGGTTACCCACGAGTTATAAAAAGCCACATTCCAAGACAATTGCGTTAAACGTCCCTTGCTACCTACCTCAAATGTGGTGGCAGTTTGCTTCTTTAAAGCAATTGAAAAGAGTTTCTTTGGACTGGTATTGATATTCGATGTTACCTCTGTTCCTACCAATTCGTCGAATGTTGGAGGCTCATAACTATTACTAATATTGGCAAATAGCTGGATATCTTTTTGTTGGATAGGATTGTAAACCACACCTATTCGAGGATTAAAGGCAGTGAAATGCTGATTTAGTGTACTGTTTTCTGAATAGAAATAACGATATTTTCTCGACATATGACTATACCATGGGCGAAGAGTTGGATCGCTAAACACATCTTTACTGTTACGAATATTATGCACTCCATGCACATCTAACACCACATGTAGCTGTTTATTCAAGGCATAATCGGCTTCAATAAAGGCGGTAAAGTTGGCAGAATGTAACTTATCCCACGCAAACATAAACGACTCTTTGCCATCTTTGTTGATGTAATGGCGGCGATTCATCCACCCTAAAGATGCCAACATACCTGCTGAAAGCTGTAGTTTTGAGGTAGAATAGTTATAATAAAGGGTTGCACCAAGATCGTTATTAAAAGAATGAGGTATTGAAACGACTATAGGAAAAGCAAACCTATCATCAGCATATTGATAGTAGACCGATGCTAAAAGATTGCTTTTTGCATTGAGAACAACACCTGTTTGATTGGAAATACGAAACATATCGACATTGCGATGAGGCTTATCTCTCAAGATATTAGGACCCATTGAGAAGGGAAGGTCAACACCTACGCTCACTTGTTTGGGGTTGGTTAAAAGCTGATCGAGGGTTAATGGACCTGGCATTTGAAAGTAAAGATGTGTGAAATGCATAAAGGTTCGGTTCTCGATGGTGCGTTCTTGGTTTTTCCACCCTATGTTAAGAGAAGTGGTTAGACGATTGTTTTCATTATAAATACGATATCCTTTTTGAGCATTATAGGTAGAAGCAACAAACATATCCCATGCTCCCATTCGCTTTCCTGTGGTGAATGTTAAGCCTATTGTGCCGTAAGAGCCTCCTTCGAGCTTTACACTTGTGGTGCTATCTGTTTGTGCTGTTCTACTAACAAAATTCAATGCGCCACCCAATGTGCCTGCTCCAAATCGCAAAGCATTCGCTCCTTTAAATACTTCTACATAGCGAGCGGTCATCGCATCCATTATACCTACAACGTAAGAGCCGTCTGAAAAGTTCACAGGAATACCATCTTGAAGCAGATAAACGCCTCGTCTTTGAGGATTACTCTGTATTCCTGACCCTCTAATATTTAAGCGTGGCTGATCGTTTAAGCCAAAAAATTCTTGTATAATAACACCTGGTTGCATTTTTAAGGCATCTTTTATCGTTGCTATACGCTGATTATCTGGGCGTATTTCTACAAGAGATGTACTGCCTGCAATGCGTCTTTGATGGGCTAAAGCCTGCATTATATCGGGAGAAGTAAGACTATATTTGGGCTTGACCGACACTTCTTTCAATAATATAATAGTATCGTTTAAATTGCGTTTTTGTTGAGCATGCACTGCAACAAAAGAACAGATAAAACTTAAAAAGGCGAATATTGTTTTATATATGTCCAAGAGATTATTCTTCATTTATAGTAATTGAGAGAATGAACGCCTTGACATTCATTTCGAATACAAAATTAAAAAAGTGAAAAAGACATTAAAGTAACAAATGCGACCGATAAAAACAAATACCCAATAGTTGTGAGATGCGCAAAGAGGTTATACGAAACTGTATCTATGTTATTTTGCCTTCGAGATACGTTCTAAATGAAACTAAAAAATAAAAGCATTGCTTTTACATTGCGAGATAATTTCTAAAATGTATCTAATTGAAAATAAAGAAGTTACCTTGCTATACAAACTAAACAGGTAACGATTTGGAAACGAGCGAAGTGCCATTAACCGCAGGTTTCTGCATCAACAAAGAACGCTTGTTATTCTGTTTACAAAGATAATACTTTATTACCGAATAACAAGCGTTTTTAATGAGATATTCTTCTTTCTGCATTTTTGTAATGCTGATTTTGTCGCTGTAATGGGATTATAATCCTCGTCCTCGCTTCTTCTTTCTGTTGGCTTGATATCTGAGTCTGCGCTGCCACACAGCTTCGGCATAGTCATCGCTCTGTGTGGATGGTGTAATCAAATCGCCCAACCCTTCCATTAGTTCATCGGCTGCGCTAACGATGGTGCCTGCCACTGCACCAATGGGATTCTGCACTTGTGAGGTATCATTGTCTCGTGAGATAGAGGAACGGCTTGGAGGTACAAGTTGGTAACCTGTATCAGATTGTTCTTTCCTTTCTGTCGGCTTTTGTATTGTTTGGTGTGGCATCTTTGATTCTTCCTTGTTGGTTACTTCAAAGTTCTTCTGCAAGGAACGGTATCCGAACTCTCTGCCGATTTCAGAAGCCTTGAATGTCTGGTCACAGTAGGAGAACTTCAAACCATAGACTTTTCCCTGTTTGTTCTTCATGCGCTCTATCGCGATGCCGTTCTTGTTCAACTCATAGAGGAACATGGAATATCCAGATATGCCACGGCCCATGTATTTGTCAAGTAAGGTATAACAGATTTGTTGCACTTTTTTCTTTGTTTGCTCTCTCATGGGATTAGCCTTTGTCTTTTGGTGTTTCCTTTCTGCCTTGATCTCTTTTGCAATGGTCAAGCCTTTCTCCCTGCTGATTTCCTCTGCCACCCTTGCAGCCCTGTTGCTCACAAAAGTGGTATCATAGACTTCTCCATATAGGCTGATGCGGTTGGCGATGATGTGAATGTGTCTGTTGTCGGTGTCCTTGTGCGTTACTGCCACCCATTGGTGGTTATCAAGTCCCATTTGTTTGGCAAACAGATGGGCTATCCTCATAAGTTCGGACACAGGCAGCTTTTTCTCGTCCTGAGGTGCGATGCCTATTTCAATGCGGAGGAACTTGTTCCTGCAACGGCTGTTATAGTCGCTGACCACTTTCATTTCCTCATAGATAGTATTTGGCTCCCTGCTGCAAAGATTGTGGAAGGCAAGCCGATAGCCGAGCTTGCCCTCTCTGAAGATATAGCCCAGAGCCGTGCTGCCATGCGCTATCGCCTTACATTTTCCTATCATCTCTTGTTAGATTTAAGACCTTATATATCTCATCGTTCACATGAAAATGGGGGTCGTAAAATCGCTTAAATGCCTCTTTGGCACATAGCGAAAGGTTCTGTGTAATATGTACCCATCTCTCATCTTTTACTTTGATGAGGTTAGAAATCTGCCCGTAGAACCGTCCTGTATGCTGAAGTATACAAATGGCTTCCCTTTCATTGTCGGTCATCTTGGGAACGGCTGCCACCTCTCCACTTAGGAGTATCTCACGGCAGTAATCGGAAAACTTACGTCCCGCACTTTCTGCCTTTGACTTAATACGTTGCTTTTCCTCTGAGGTGCATCTTACCTTGATGAACTCTGTCTTGTTCATCCTCTGTTCTTCCTTATCCCGTTGCTGCCATCGGGCAGCTTTTCCTTTGTATCTGTTCATATAAGTTTCCTTGAAAGTTAATCATTCCAGATGATTCGTTGTTGCTTAATTCCCGAACACTGACCGATGAGAACGTAGTGATTACGGTCTTATCTCCCCGACAATCTAACGAGGGGAGCTGGGCGCAGTTTGTGGGTACAAACTGACGTCTTGCAATGCTACCGAACAAACCATTTACGCTTAAAACGTTTTATAGCTTAAAAACGAATGCCGTGCATTCTATGACTAACTGCGTTCGTGGCATTCTCATAGAGAACTACGCCGAAGAAGAAAAGGTAGACCCTTTTAGCAAAAAAGGTAGACCTATTTGCTCGAAAAGGTAGACCTATTTTGAAGAAAGGGTAGACCTTTTTCCAGAAAACCGTCTACCTTTTCTTACGGCTTACAGTCTTCTCCATTTCTCTATGTCTTCACCATATTCCTCCAGATGCTGACGCACGATGTTCTCAACAAAGCTTGAAAGGTTGCTACCCCTGTCGCCTAATCTACGCACAATAAAGTCGGCACGTTCCTGTGTTTCCCTGCTCAGATAGACCGCCTTACGGTTGTTTAACTTGGTCGGCACAAGATAGGCTTGCTTGTAGGATTCGAGTGTTTTCTTTCTCATCTTGGCACTGATGCGTTTCTGAATGGTTACGTTCTCAGCATTCCGTGCAGGCTCGGAGTGCATGGTATTCTCTGTGTCCTGCTTGTTTGTTGGTCTTTCTCTTTCAGGAACCGCAGTCGCTTCTTGTGAAGTAGATTCGTCCTCTGCTTCATCTTCCACGCCCAAGAACCATGAAAGGTCTTTGTCGCTCATCATAGTTTTCTTTTCCATTTCTATTTCATTTTAAGTTTGACTTGTTTTGATTTCTTGTTTTGTCCTGTAATTGATATGTGTGTCTGTTCCTGCGCTTTCCGTTTCTGCTGCTCACGGACACAGCTGACATGATATTCGTTGAGATCCTTGAAGTCTTTGTAATGTATGTTCATATCCTCAACATGGAAGCCTGCCTTTATGAAATCTTGAACAGTCCTCCGTCCTGCTTCGTCATTGTCAAGGAAGGCACGGATATGGGTAAGGTGTCGGTCATTCAAATAACGGATAGTCCTTGCCACGTTGCTCACGGAGTTCATCACAAGGCAGTGGTTGGTAATCTCTTCTTTCATCGAAAGGAAGGATAGGAAGTCCATGAAGCCTTCAAAGATACATACTGGCTCCGCTCTATCCGTGAATATCGGAGTAATGTCCTTCGGAGCTATCGTTCCCTTGAACGTCTTGTCGTCCCGAAGCTCATAGCCGCCAGAGAGATTGGCAAAGCCGATGGCTTGATAGCGCCTGCCCCTTACCTCATAGCTGATACATTTGAGGAAAGGCGTAGCCTTTTCCAAGTTGACACAGCGTTCCTTCGTAAGATAATCCTGTAAATGTGGCGGCAGGGTGTCTGATATTTCTATCAGTCTCCTTGCTCCATTTACAGCCATCACAGGCTGGGAATTATTTGGCACGAAGTCATTAAGAAAACTAGATGTGCCATTATCGGAAGCGTTCTGTCCCAAACAACGGATAGCTTCCGATAGCGTGCATCCCTCCATACGCATACAGAGGTCGATTATGCTTCCGCCCCTGCCTTCGGCATAGTCTATCCAAAGGTTCTTCTCAGTGTCCACCTTAAAACTCGGATGCGTTTCTTCCCTGAGCGGTGAACGGTACATGGCATAGGTCGGTGTTTTGCGGACAGGCCTGATACCTTTCCTTTCGAGATACTCCACAATGGAATATCGCTTGATACGTGATAAATCTTCTTCTTTCATTGTTTTGATACTTTAATGGGTTGAATGATAATTATTTATGTTTGTCTGTTTTTGGGTTTTACCTTTTCCAAAGTTTTCCCCCTCCAAACTTTTTCATCTTTCTTCTTACTACATACTATTTTGTGATAAGTAATTGATAATCAGTATTACTTTGTAGTATAAGACAATACTACACATTCTACTACATTTGGCTACTACAAGTTTGAAGGAGCGGACATGGCAAGATTTTCCTAATCTTGTAGACATAGATGGGGCTACCACCGTTTCTTCGTTTGCTCACCTTTATGTATCCTGCTTTCTTCAAGGCTTCGCCCATCCGCTTGGCAACAAGTGGCTGGTGGGTATAAATACCCAAATAAGTGAGTATCTCCGTAGTGGTCATTAACGAATAACTTTCATCCTCCGTTGGCTTTTCAAAACAACGCAACAAAAGCTCCATCTCTGCAGTCTGTACTTGAAAGTCTTCACTCTCTCTGTATAGTTCGGCAATCTCATCATCATCAAACCAATAACGAAAGCCTGACTTTAACAGGGCTTTGGCTTCCGCATAGACATTGTCCATCGAGATAGCTTTTGCTCTCTCAATATCTATGGAAAGCACTTCAAAGGGTAGAAACCGTCTGCTGCCTGTAGGGTCTGTAAGAAAGTCATTGCCGTTCACCGATGCCACGAAGCTTGCCAAGTGGGGATGCTCCTCTACATACTTGTCATACGGCATACGGTACTTGACCATCGGGCAGGTAATGAGGTTCTTCAGCTCGTTCTCATCCCGCTTATTGAGAGCTTTGAGCTGGTCATCTATATTTACGATAAGGTTCTGACCGATATAAGTAAGTGTATCCTTCTCTTGTGGATATATCTTGCCCGTATAGCTGTAACCGTGCAGTTTGGACGGGCAGAGCAAATCCAAGAATGTAGTTTTGAACTTGCCCTGCTCGCCTGTCAGCACAAGGCAGGTATGGTTGCGGCACTCACGGTCGTTCATCGCATTGGCGACCACCGCCACAAGCCATTTGGTAAGATACGGCAACCATTTGTTAGAATTACGGACAACAACGCAGCTTGCCAAATCGAGAATCGCTTTTGGTGAAAGGTAAAGTACATTACTATCCCTGAAACTCTCACCATCACAGCTACTGCTATCACTTATATCAATCAGTGGCAATGCTTTGAAATACTCCTGCACGGGATTGATACGGGGAGAGAAGCTGCTCTCGATAATGGAGTAGAGATTATCGGAGGAAGTCGCTATGCCTTCATCGCAATCAAGTTCCCTGCGGAGCGTATTGATTTCATAACGACCGACTTTTGTATATATGCCGCTGTTCCTACTTCGGTATTCGGTTCTTCCCAATACTGTATTGTATCTGAACTCGTAGTGTGTGGAGAGGTAGTTTTCTATCTCTGCGTTCTTGGATGAGCTACCCCTGCGATGAGGATTTCTTCTGTTATCTATATTGCCTGCATCTGCGTTCTTTTTCATTATTTCCTTGAATTGGTTTCCAAGAGTGAAGTTAGGGTGAGAATGCGTAACTTCCAAGCATTCAAAGCCTTCTTGCATAATGTTGCATCTGTCTGCTGCAAAATTCTTAGGGAAACAGGCTGTTAAAAAGAGCATTTATCGCCTCATTAAGCAAAAAACGGATGACAGGAAAGATAGGTTAGTAGAAATACGGATGTCGTTGTTTGCTTTCAGATGCACTCTTTTGCTTTGATTACCTTATTAACCTCATTTGTGCAGTGGCAAGAACATCAATCTGTCTCTTTTGTCCTTGTCATAGCGCCACAACTGCCACTTGAATGAAAAGTGATGGAATAAGAAATGCCCGATATTAATTTTGCATAAGACAAGCTGCGCTCGGCAAAGGATAAGTGAACTTTCCTCTGTACTCGCTTGCATTGTCTTTGCAACAAAAGAAGAAGACGGGGCAGGAAAACGCAAATGCGAACCGATGATGTGGATTGCTTTTTCCTCATTCTTCCCGATCCTTCCCTGTTGTTCTTCACGGCTTTGAGAGGTGTACGCACGTCATTACCTTTGCCGATGGAAACAGGAAGGACCTGAAACAACAAACAATAAACAATAACAAAATATGATTATGAACTATTACATCATTACGGAAACCAATTGGGCAAAGCTTCGGGATGAAATCTTGAGCCTTGCGGAATGCTGCTACAAGGCATTCGGAGAGAAAAGCAAGCACACGGACTGGCTGCACAACGGCGATGTGTGCCAGCTGCTGAATATCAGCAAACGCACCTTGCAGCACTATCGTGATACGGGTGTCTTGCCCTTTGCCCAAATCGGGCATAAGTGCTATTACAAGCGTGAGGATGTGGAAGGATTATTGGAAACCAAATCAGTGAAATCAAACACAGACAAATCCAAGAACAACAAATAAGACAAGAGAACTATGGAACAGGTAAGAGATTTGAACATGGAGGCTGACGATATGCAAGTGGTGCTGTCCGCTATCAGCGGAGTAAGCAAGAGAATTAAGGAAGTAGCACAGACACACAAGCCGCTCTTTGGCGGTGAGCACTTCCTCACAGGTAAGGAAGTATGCAATCGGCTGTATATCAGCCCGCGTACGTTGCAAGACTATCGGGACAGGAAGATTATTCCCTACACGCAATTTGCAGGGAAGATACTCTATAAGGCTTCGGACTTGGAAAGGATGTTGGAGAAGAATTACTATTTTAAGTCCATTTGAATTTAGTATTATAATTCGATTAAAAATACCTATTAATAAGTATTGCCAGTATAGAATTCTTCCCATACCTTTGTATCCAAAATTAATTAATGATGAAAATATCACACAGCCGCATAAAGGCAACAATAAAAGGAGCGTACTGTTTTTTAACAGTACGCTTTTTTTTATGAACAAAACTGAACGATGTCCGTTAATAAAATAGTAATGAAAATATTAAAAGAAGATATAAGAAACAGAATTGTCACAGCTGCCCGCAATGAATTTATTAAAAATGGTTTTAGAAAAACTTCGATGCGAACAATTTCTGCAAAATCAGGAGTTGTCTTAGGTAATATATACAATTATTTTAAGACAAAAGATGATATTTTTTATGCTGTCCTTAGGCCTTTACTTGCTGTCTTGGATGGAAGGCTGTCCTCCTATCGCATAGAACCCAACAAAATAGACAAACTTCGTTTCTCTATACAAAGTCAAAAAGATTTGCTAAGAGAAACGCTTAAAATAATTTTCTTGTATAAAGAAGAATTAAAGTTATTGCTCTTTGAATCAAAAGGTACTTCTGTAGAATTTTTCCGTGAAAATTTTATCGAAGAACAAGTTGCAATAAGTAAAGAATATATTGACCAAATGCAAAAAGTCTATCCACAAATACAAACAAAAGTTTCGTCACTATTCTTTCGGATTTCCTCTTCTACATGGGTAACAATCGTCGGAGAGATTGTCTCAAATCCAGAAATCCGTAAAGAAGAGGCAAAACAGGTTTTGTCTGAATATATACGCTATAATACAGCAGGATGGCGAGAACTCATTAATCAATAAGATTATGAACAGATTATTCATCGTAACGATACTGTGTTTGTGTACAACAGTTTTGTCTGCCCAAAATATATTACGTGGGAAAATCATAGATAAAGAAACTAAACTTCCGATATCTGGAGCATACGTATCAATCAAAAATATAAAACAGAAAACAGTTTCTGATAAAACAGGCAATTATCAAATTGATATTCCTTCCAATGGAATATACATTGTCGAGGTTTCATTTGTTGGATATAAACGAGTAAGGCAAGTCGTTGTGTCAGAAGGAAATACCACGAAAGACTTTTTTTTGAAGACATCTACGAACGCACTTAACGAAGTCGTGGTAAGGGGTTCCTCCCAAAAGGCTGAAATAAACCATATCCGGCAAAGTCCTATGGCTGTAACGGTAGTGGATGGATCAAAGTTGCGAGGACGCTCAAGTGGAATAGAAGAAATACTCACTAGAACGTCAGGTATCAAGGTGAGAAAAACCGGAGGATTAGGAAGTGCATCGCGTATATCTGTCCATGGATTGGAAGGTAAGCGTGTGGCAGTTTATATCAACGGCTTCCCACTAAACAGTCCAGATGGTTCTTTCGACATCAATGATATTCCGATTGATGTTATTAAGTACATAGAGGTGTACAAAGGAATCGTTCCTGCAGAATATGGCGGTGATGGACTTGGTGGTGCTATCAACATAGTGACACGAGAGGATGAATGTGACCTAGTGGGTTTTACGCAGGAATTGGCATCATTCGGGACATTCAAGACACTTGCAAGTGCCCAGAAGCTTTTTGCAAAATCTGGAATATTATTCAATATTGCTTTCTTCAAGAACAAATCCAAGAACAATTATATGATGTCATGGCCAGTGTTTGAGACTAATCTACCTGCTTCTGAATACAGAAAGGTGAGACGAAACAATGACTATTATAACGCAGAATTCTATCATGTAGGCATAGGTTTTAGAAAGCAATACTTCGACAAACTGGATTTGGAATGTGCTTTTTACAGGAATAAGAAAGGCATACAGTCTCTCAACTTTGACTCTCGATATGCCTATACAAAAAGTCTTAATATTATGCCTACTTTGAATATGGAGAAGAAAAATTTCATTTTCAAAGATTTGGAGCTGAAAAACACACTTGTTGTTCCCATCATACGTTCTAACATGACGGATACGGCAACTACAAGAACGCAATGGAATGGGACGGTCACGCCAGCTAATGGGGAGACAGAGGATAATCTTTTCAACGAGTCCCATGACCGGCAATTTGAGTTGCGAAATAAATTTAACTTGAAATATACACTTGGACGACATACTTTCAATCTGAATGATCAATTCGTATTCTCAGACTATAGACCTAAGGACGATCGTATGAATGAATACCTTGGCTTCGACCCCAGTTCATTTCCCAGCAAAATGACTTCAAACAACATCGGACTAAGTTATTTGTTTGCTTCTTCTAATAATCGCTTTCAGAATTCCTTGACAATAAGCATCTATTATCTGAAGTCAAAAATCTATAGAACAAGCGATGCTTTGTCAAAAGACAATACAGAAAGCGTATTCGCTCCCAAACAGACCAACGTGAACAAAACGTATTATGGCTTTAGCGAAGGGCTTAGCTATGAATTGTGGAAAGGTGTGAGGGGAAAAATCTCGTTTTCACACAATGTGAGAATTCCTGATACGGGAGAATTGTTCGGAAACGGAATGAGTATCAAACCTTCTGTAAATCTTCAGCCAGAAGTTGGAGATAATTTGAACATTGGGCTCATCATGGACAAGAGAAATCTATTGGGGCTTACTCGTGTGCAATGGGAAACAAATTTTTATTATATGTATATGAAGAATATGATAAGACTTTTCCCCGCTGACATCCGTTCCATATACATAAACTTAGGAAAGACAAGTACGCTTGGTTTCGATACTGACTTAAAGGTAGATATAACCCCAAACGTCTATGCATACTTTAATCTTACATTGCAGGACATTCGAGACCGTCAAAAATGGTTAAACGATGAGAAAGGTTCGGATAATCCTACGTATGACAAGCATGTTCCCAACATACCTTCATTCTATTACAACTATGGCATGGAATATCACGTTGAAGGTTTGTTGGGAAAGACGGAGTTGTCCAGGGTTTATGTTGATATTTCTCATGTCGGAGAATTCGATTGGGGCTGGCAAATGAGCACACTGCCCGACCAACGAAAGAAATGGATCATTCCTTCCAACGATGTGTTTACCATAGGGCTTCAACAGTCATTTTGGCATAACAATGTTTCTCTGAGTTTCGAGGTCGAAAATATTTTTGACAAAGAGAACTACATGGAATTCAAAATGCCACTGCAAGGCAGAACCTTTAAGGCCAAATTGCGTTTTAATCTGTTCCGAGACAAAGTCTCAGGAGGAGCTATGAGTATGTAAATTCTTATTATTAATTTCAAAAATTTATAGTCAAAATGAAACATTATTTCTTAGTCGCAGCCACGGCGCTGCTTGTGTTATCAGGTCTTTCCTCATGTAGTAAAGACACTCCAGATGTTCCTCCAACGCCACCAACAAAGTCCGAGGCAGGATTTGTGCATAGCGTGAATATTGGAGAGAACACATATGTCAGTCTGTTCAAAGACTTGACAGCTGGTTCGCTCAATACGGACAATGCTTTGGTGTTTGCCAAGGGTGCATTTTCATTTGTGCATGGTGGCAAGGTATATGTGACTGACACGGAACACCTCTACAAATATGCACCAAAAGATGGCAATCTCGTCCAAGAGGGCACAACTATGGTTTTTCCAAGTGGTGCTAAGGCAACGTACATCACGGTCGCATCCAATAAGAAGGCATATGTTTCTTGCCTTGGTATAGGAAAGGTGTGGATTATTGACCCATCCTCAATGACGAAGACAGGAGAAATAGACTTATCCGACTATTCCTTGGGAAAGTCCTCTGGTGACAATAATCCTGAACCGTGTGCCTCTGTTATCAGAGATGGAATTTTATATGTGTCTCTGAATCAAATGAAGTCTGCTTATTCTTGCGAAACTGGAGCCTATGTTGCATTAATTGACACGAAAACAGACAAGCCAATAAAACTTATTAGTGACAGTCGCGTCACGATGTCGTCCAGTGGAACACCTGCTGGTGATCCGTTTGTGGACGAGAAGGGTGATATTTATTTCTATTGCGTAGGAATGTTCGGTTATCAGAAGGGGGCAAAGGAAGGCTTCTTGCGCATTAAGAAGGGAGAACAGGAGTTTGACAAGTCTTATTGCTTTACCCTTGCAGATGTAAATCTGGATGGTGTAAAAGGAGGTAAAACTTCATATGCCTATAATAAGGTATATGGTGGAAACGGAAAGGTTTATGGATACCTAAATATTCCTGGGGCAGCAAGCAACCCACCTGATTACGTTCATGATAAATCGTTCCAGCCTTTTGAGATTAATCTCTATGATAAGACTTGCAAGAAGATGAACTTCTCAGGAACTACAGGCTGGGCGGCATCCATTTGCAAGTCGGGCAATGACATCATCTTCGGCATGTCAACAGACCAAGGTACGGGTTATTTTGTCTATCACATGAAAGATGGAAGCTATGAAAAATTGAAGGTAAAGGTTTCCGGAGCACCCTATATGTTGCATGAGCTTAAATAGTTGTAATAGAATATTACTTATGATATTTATTGGGACATAACCCCAACATCTAAAAGAATGTGAACTTCTTGATTAGAAACTTTAACCTCCTCAAAACAAGGAAAAGAGCTGTATCGTTACTCATTATAGGGTTTGATACGGCTCTTTTAGTTTATGTGTTATAAACTATAAATTCTCATGGTTGTGCTTTTAGTTTTTATACACTGTCAATTCAGTTTTAATAAAAATCTTTTTTTTGTAGTAGCGTAGTAAATAATTGAAAGAATATTCGTATATCAATAAAAATTTTTAATCCTTTTTCTTTCAACGTATTATACCTTATTGTAGTTATGTAGTAAGATATAATCAATGAAAGAAAAAGAAAATATAATCATCAGGTATCCGTCTTTCCTATTAAGAATATCGGTGTTATTATGGATGTAGGTTTCTGCAATCTCTGACATACATGTTTCCTGAAGAAGTGTGCTTCCGTACTGTCCAATTGATAAGACAAGGCGATGATGATTGTGAGTGGATAAAGCGGAGCATAACCTCGCAGTCGTCCGTTCACGTAGACTTCCTGCTCCCCTGTATCCCTTTCGTCGGGTTGCAGGGGAGAGACTTTTAGTAGAAGTTGCAGACGATGGTTGAGCTTCCTCCATGTTACACCGAAGAAATCTACCAGTTCGCTCTCTGTCATGGCGATTTTACCTTTGCCTTTGCGAATGATTTGCATATTGTCGCCCCACTCGAAATAGCTACGGTCTTTTTTAGTTTGATAGTGATAGGTATTCATACGGCTTCCTCCTTCGTTTCCTTTGTCTGATGTTTCCTTATCAACCTATCCATATCCTCAGAAATCTTATTGTCCGTCACCTGTGCATAGATTTGGGTGCTTGATATGGAGGCGTGCCCCATCATCTTGGCAATGCTCTCGATGGGTATCCCTGCACTTAAACTCATTGTACCGAAAGTGTGCCTTGCCATATGATAGGACAACCGTTCTCTGATACCGCAAGCCTTTCCCACGATGCTCAGCTTTGCACTCATCACGCTACGGCTACAAGCACAGTGAAAGATAAAGTCGTCAACCTTTTTCTTTCACTGTCTGCATTTCTTTCATGCTGGGTAGTTCTTCCTTACATTGATCGATGATGGCCTCCGCTATCGGGTGCAGGGGCACAACAAACTCCACCTTTGTCTTCTGCCGTTCTTTTCGGATATATTTCTGTCCGTCGGCTGCCGTTTGAATGTGTCCAAATTGCAAATGTTCCATATCAGCAATAGCCAAGCCCGTAAAGCATGAGAAGATAAATATCCGCCTTGCTTGTTCTGCTTCCTTATCAATTACTCTCAATGCCATGAGTTTGGCAACATCGCTCTTTTGCAGAAAGCGTATCTTCTGTTCCGCTTTCTCATACTTGGCATTCTCAAAAGGATTGCAACGAATGAGCCTATGGCTGACCGCACGATACATCAGCCTACTCAGCCAACAAAGATAACGATTCATGGTTGCTGATGCCAAGCCTCGTCTTTTCAGATAGAAACGGTATTCTTCAAACAAGTCTTCCGTTATAGTGGCTATGACTATATCCGTCATTCCCTTATCCTTTACAAATTCCGTAAGTAACTTATCTGAATAGAGAAGATTCTGATAGGTTCCCTCAACTCTCGATTTGCCCACGCACTCTTTAACGGATTGCAGTTCTGCTTTGCTCATGGCAAGAAGTGTTGTCGGCATGGTGGCTATCCTCTGCAAACGGTTTTTAAGCAGTTCCACACTTACCACTCCGTCCTTTATCAATATCTCCTGATAGGTCTTTTCTACAAGTTCTTTGAACTCGCCGATTCTTTGATTGGTTTTCTTGTCGGTTGTCAGTCCCTGTCGGCTATTCCACTCGGAGGATTTGCACTGCTCGCCTGTGGTAATGGCGATGCTTTTTCCGTCTATGGTGATACGGCAGAGAATGGCGGTCTTGCCGTCTGCCTTTATTTTCTGTCTGTTGATATAGAACAGTATCTTAAATGTACTTCTCATAAAAAATCTTGGTTAAATGGTTAAACGCAAATCTTCGGTGAAAGAAAGGAAACGGTTAAACTCCTCAAAGAGTTTCTGCGGTATTACTTTTGCATAACGTTCGGTCATACTTACGTTCGTATGTCCGAGCATCTTGCTCACCGTTTCAATAGGTACGCCCTGCTCCAATGTGATAAGTGTGGCAAAGGTATGCCTTGCAGTGTGCGTAGTAAAGGGAAAAGAAATGTCTGACCGTAATCGCAAGGCTTTGAGACAGGACTGATAAGTGGAATATTTGAAGTAAGGGATCAGTGTTTCCCTTTCATCGCTGTGCATTTTCTGTATTAATTGAACTGCTTCGGGCAATAGCTTGATACGACAAAGCACACCTGTCTTCTGTCGGTTGAACTTTAACCAAAGACAATCCTCATCGTCACGGATAAGATGCTTCTTGCTTAGTTCTATCAAATCACAATAGGCTGCACCGGTATAACAGGCGAAGAGAAACACATCACGAGCGGTTTCCATTTCTTCTTCCAATTCATCAAAACGGAGTGCCTTCAACTTGTCCAATGCTTCTTGGTCGAGAGTCTTGGGCGCTTTCTTGTCTCCCCGTTCTATATGGACTTTGTCAAACAGAAGCGTATCAGCCAACCCCTCACGATAAGCTAGCCTGCAGACGGTCTTCAAATCTGCTGCAACTCTGAAAAATGTGCTTTGCTGATGACCGAGATCACCGAGACAGAACGCCTGCAACTCATAGATAAAGCTTTCTGTAAGCTGCGAGAAAGCCAAATCCGAAACATGATACCTCCTCTGAATGAACTCCTGTAATCGTTTCCGAGTGGAATGATAGGCGTACATAGACCCTTCCTTGATGTCTATACCGATATGGCTTTCCTTCTCCTTGATGAGCATATCCAGCCTCTCGATAAGCATACATCTTGCCTGTACACTGCCTTGAAACAGTTCCTTTACATCAGTTGCATCAAATGGCTGTCCTTTGGCAATTAGCGACTGATAGGCAGATTGAATGGAAAGCAACAGATTCTCCAATCTCCCATTAATTTCTACCGCCTCACGGCTCTTGCCATCCATTCTGCTCTCACGTGAATTCCATAAGTCAGGATTGCAGGAGAGTTTACAACTGAACTGGGCAATGGAACGCCCAATGGTAATACGTCCCATAATCGGAGCTTTCCCCGATTTGTCAAGCCCGCTCTTTTTAAGGTAGAGCAACACCTTCATTTTCTCTGTTTTCATACGCTTTAATATTTGTGGGCAAAATTACCCGAATTAAAGCGTTCCTCACATACGCAGAAAACTGCTGACCAAAGCAACAGCCACACTAGCGAAAATAATTCAGTTACCGAATGCTATACCATCGTTACCTACATCAAAACAAGGTAACGCTCTGGTAACTGAACTTCTGCCTAAATCTGCATATTCCTGCCCTTTACAAACAGAGCAGTATTATGCAAATCATTTCGTTTCTCTCTCATTATCAGTTAGTTTACATCAGCTTCGATATCTCTTCTTTTTCATTAATTAGTTACATTGCAATAGCTATGCTTTTAGGGTGCAATAGCATTGAGATTAGAGTGCAAAAGCAATGATATTGTTTTGCAATGTCAAATCTGTTGCAATGGAACGGCTACAAATTGAAGAGAAAAAGGGGAAAGAAAGATAGATGAGGGCAGTGCTTTTACCTACTTTTAGGCTAGCAAGTAGAAAACATGCATGTTATCATTACACATCAAAGGACGTATAAAGGGGCTAAAATGGAAAGGAAATGAGGAATAATCTCAATAAAAAGAAATCGTAGTAGTGCTGAATTAAGATTTTATTTTCGTTCTTTTATTTGCTCTATCTTGTTGATTAAGATCCGAATAGCGATGCTATTGAATTCATGAAACGTGTGAGATAGCGTGGAGTGGGATTGTTATAATAGCCTATTTTGGTTGAGGCATAAATCATCCAAAGTCGTTTTCGTGCTCGAGAAAGAGCGACATAGAACTTGCGTGCGTCTTCTAATACCAGCTCTGGGTTATCCTTTATGAAGTAATTGGGATAGCGTCCTTCGGCTACATCATACACAATTACATTGTCAAACTCGAGTCCTTTTGCCTTATGAATGGTGCTGATAAAAATCTTTTCATGAATAATTGAACTACCACAAAGGTCGGCTTCTTTCAGAGTTGCAATTTCATTTACATGCAAAAACAACTGTTGCGCTAAACAATTCTCTGCGTGTTTGTCTACCATCTCATTCTCAATATAATTAAATACGTATTCGGTTGCACTCAAAGGCTTCATTATTTCTGCCTCAACCACTTGATTATAGAACCAAACAAGTTGCGAAATGAGGGCAGAAGATTGCGTTGTGTCTTGCTTTTTCCATAGCTCTTGCTGTGCCTGACGATAAATATCGCCATACAATCTCTTTAACTTTTGAACCTTTGCATCGACCTTTGGGTGGGCAAGGAACTCACTTTGCCCTTTTAACTTCTCTACGCTCTGTTGATAACAAAAATGCACCAATCCAACAGTGGCATGCACATCGGCATCGGCAAGGTGCGTGTTTTGCCCCTCAAGTTGAAACTCTTGCAACAAATTCTTGAGCTTATAGTTCTTCAAAGAGGGCTGAAGAAGGCGTGTAAGCTTTAATGTATCGATGTAAGAAGAATGCTTTTGCAAGAAAGTGTATTGAGGTAGATATCTTAAAAGATTGTTATAAAGAATTTGATAATCGTATGTTGCGTTGTGACCAACGAGCATTGCGCCATCAATATACTCCATAAAGCGAGCCAAAGCCTCTGCTGGTGTGTGCAAAGTGTGCTTTTTGATTTCTTCGATAAGTGGATTTTCGATGTCGCCAAGCATTGCAGGAATGGGTCGTTTGGTGTCGATAAAAATTTCGAAACGCTCGTTTTCGAGTACCTTTCCCTTTGCTATTTTCACGGCTGCAATCTGCACAATGTCGTCTTCTAACACGTTTAAGCCCGTTGTTTCGGTGTCGAACACCACCAAAGTGTCTTGTTCATAGTGGCGAACAAAGCGTTCAACGTAGGTTGAAGGCGCATCGTTTAGTAGGTCGGAAACGCTTATTGCCCGTTCATTTAACAAGCGAACGAAACGCTGAGAGGCTGCATTGGTACTGAAAATTTTGAGTCCTTTCAATATTCTCGACCACGCAATGAAATTGTGTTCATTAGCAATTACGCCTAAATGAGCTATTAACAACTTGACAAGTGGAGTGGAAAACAAATCTTGTCCCGACACTTTAAAATGCGGAATATGTTGAGTTTTCAACTCTTCGCTTATCTTATCGGCATCGGCATTCGAGCTAACTATAATCGAAGTGGTTTCGTTTGGGTGATCGTTGAGTAGTTTTTGAGCCAACAAGGCGGTGTCTCTTAGCTCCTCTTCTAACGTTCCTGAGGTGATAATCTTTAGTTCATCGCCTATTTGTTGGGTTTCTTTTAGGGTAGAAGGAAGTAACTCTGGGGCGATATGTAGCTGATGTTGGGCGAAGGTGTTGAGCACTTTTACCAAATAAGAGGGTGCTCGGTGGTTGGTGTGTAAATGGTAAATGTGCCCTTTGCAACGCTCTTTTAGTACTGAAAGAGTACTTAATTTGGCTCCCATAAACGAAAAGATGGCTTGCTGTTCGTCGCCTAAATACACCACAGAACGTTGCTCTTTGGTGGTGATGGCATCAATAATGGCCAATTGCAAAGCGTTTAAGTCTTGCACTTCGTCGATTTGTACCCACGAATAATGACGATATTCGTTGGCAGAAGGCGAGGTGTAAGCATTATAAGTGAGCATCAACAAGTCTTCGAAATCGTATAACTGATTCTCATTTTTATAACTTGCATAATAGTTGGCAATGTCTATTCGCTTGAAAAACGACTTTAACAGCTTTGCCATACCATAGTCGAACAGCGGATTTTCGAGTGCATCGGCATATCTTTTACTATGATCGAAGATGTCAATCATGGTCGAAGCGGAGAAGTTTATGCGCAATTGTTGGCACAAATAGCGCAATGCTGTGACGTCTTCGGCAGTGATACAATCGGGGTGAAGGCGCAATTCTTTGGGGTGATTGCTCTTTAATTGGAAGATGAAAGCGGCCAGTTGAACGCAAGAGAAATAGGAACGGCGGAGCGTTGGATTGCTACTTACGCCCTGTTCTTCCTGTTCTAAATAACCAGAAAGAATGGAGATTGCATCATCGTCGTCGATAATTGAGGAGCCAGCAGGGATGATATTCTCTTCGAAAAGAAACTTTGAACAATAACGATGCACGTTTCCTACAAACACTTCGAGGGCTTGTGGCAAGTCGATATTGCTCTGAATACGTTCTAACATGCCTCGTGCTGCTCGGTTTGTGAATGTTAAACAGAGCATATCTTGCGGACGAACACCATGTAAAAGTGCTTTTTGTAGACGCAAAGTAAGTATCTGTGTCTTTCCACATCCAGGCGGAGCAAACACCAAAGCGTCGCCTTCTTCGATGTCGATAACACGCTGTTGGTCGCTATCTGGTATGAAAGAAGTATTCATAGGCTCGAGAAATAAAATCTAATTGAAATGTATGTGTCTCTGAAAATCTATCTCATTGATTATCAGTGGTGGTGACTTCGCTCTGCAATAGCATTGAGTTGGCATTGCAAAAGCATTGATTTTGAAGCGTAAAAGAGGTGCTTTTGCCCCCTAAAAGCATTGCTATTGGAAACAAAATGCTATTAAGTTGCAAAACAGTAACTTTTCTTTCAAAAAATAAAAGGATGCAGTACAGCATTTTGTTGCACAGCATCCTTTTTGTTATTACTTACAGATTACCTCGCCAAAGAATGCTGGACAGTGGAAATCTGGATTGGGAAGTTCGATTGAATTCCATGAAAGAAAATGCGGTTTGGGTAGTTTGTCGCCACATTTATAGAAGTTAGCACGAATGGTTTGCGCATCTAACGAGGGTACATCGTGCTTAAAGAAGGTTGTGAAAGGAATAACCAAAGCAAGTTGCCACTGACCTGTTGCAGGCTTAGTGTCGAATGATTGGTCGCCTAATGATGACCAACGCTTAATTCCTTTCATCACTCCAACAGGCGCAAGTGTGCGATTTTCACGTCCACTTCCAAAGCCAACCAACACTGTTCCCGCACAGTTACACTCTATATTATAATAGGTACTGTCGGCAACAGGGGAACAGAAGAACTCGCAACAAGCATCTTCCCACACCTTGCCATTGTCTTCTTCGGCTACAGCTCGTATGTGTTCTTCTTCAACAACATAGTGAAGAAGAATGCTATTGCTAGTATAAGCCATTCTAAATTGTACGTTTGGAGCATAGGGAAACTCTGCTTTCCAATTGACACAATCGATGTTTTCGAATGGAATTTCATTCTGATCAAACAATGCTGGAATGTCTTTTGCATTGACATTGCTGAGGTCTAGTTTCTTAATTGCTAATTTCTTCATAAGTTTTAACTGCTTAGTGTTTTCTGTGTTTGTTGATAAAATCATCCATGGATGCCTTGTGTTCAAGCACACTATCATACAAAGCACGCTGATTAAGAGCACGCACAAGATTGTGATTTTCGTACTTCGTTTTGAAATAAACATCGCCATTGATATAGTCTGTCAAGAATCTTACACATTGCATGAATGGAAATAGCGACACAGCATACGACAAATTGCTAATCTCAACGTCTGTAAGAAAGTTGCCAGCACTTTCTAAATAGCCCTTAGTGAAGGCTTGGAAGATAGGCTCATTGAATCCTACTTTGCTTAAATCGGGTTCATCCTCTGCAACAAAGTTAGCTCCTGTACGCAAAAAGTCGCCATAATCAGAGAATACAAAGCTTGGCATTACGGTGTCAAGGTCGATAACACAAAGGATATTTCCTTGCTCATCAAAAAGCATGTTGTTTACTTTTGTGTCACAATGACAAACTCGTTTAGGAAGAAGTCCTTCTCTATAAAGCTGTTCTGCTTTACACATTTCATCTGCTTTGCTATGGATATAGTCTACAAGGTCTTGTACTTCAGCCAAACGTTGCTTTGGATTTGACTCGATAGCATCGTTTAACTGCTTCATACGGAATTCCATATTGTGGAAATCGGGAATGGTTTCGCCAAGTGTTTCGGGCACATCTACAAGATAGTTTTGAAACTCTCCGAACGCAAGTCCTGCATAATAAGCAGAATCTTCATCAACAGCTTCTTTGCTTGTAGCACCTTTTATAAACACAGAAATACGCCAATATTTCCCTTGTTCATCACAATAGTAGGTTTTTCCTTCATTACTTGGTACAAAAGAAAGAACCTTTCTTTCAAGGTCTTTTTCTCCTTTCTCTGTAAGTTTCTGACGTATATGCTTTGTAACAACTTCAATATTATGCTGAAGAAGATCTACATCTTGAAAAATATCATTATTGATTCGCTGTAGTACATAATTGGGAGTCTCATCGGAAATGGTTTCAACTAAATATGTATCGTTAATCAAACCATTACCTAAAGGCTTCACTTCTTGCACTTCTCCAGTAATAATGAAGTGAGATAAAATTGCATTAAAATCCATAATGTGATGTTCTTATATTTCGGTTTATAAAAAGACAAAGGGTAAGCGTAGCTTTTCTTACATAAAGAGTCTACGCATTACCCTCTGAATCTCTCTAATTTACTATTTCAGAATTATAGTGGTTTGTATTCAACAAATGCTTCCATCGCTTCGTAACAAGCCAAACCTAGCTTATCATAAAGCTCTGCTGTTGCTCTGTTTCGAGCCTCAGAACGTTGCCAGAACAATCTTTCATCGTTGCCAAGGAATGGTGCACTCTCCATCTGAGATGCGTGTTTAAGGATCGCATTGCGCTTTGCTCTAAGCTCTTCAGGGCTCATTGGCACACACATCTCAATGTTTTCGATTTCCCATTCAGCCCATGCTCCACGATACATCCATATTCTACAGTCATTAAGCCATGATGCATTTGCTTTCTTTTCCTCATCAACTGCAGCGAAAACAGCATTAGTACACTTTCTATGTGTGCCGTGTGGGTCTGCCAAGTCGCCTGCAACATAAATCTGATGTGGTTGTACTTCTTGTAATAAAGCTTGTACAATGCGCACGTCTTGCTCTCCCATTTCAAGCTTTTCAATCTTTCCTGATTCATAGAAAGGTAAGTCTAAGAAGTGTACATGATCAAGTGGAATGTCGTTAAATGTTGATGCTGTTCTTGCTTCTCCACGTCTAATAAGACCTTTTATGGTGAGAACATCACGTGTATCGAGGTCGCCTTCTTTCTTATTAGCTAGGAACTTTTTGATTTCTTGATACTTATTATTGATGACTTCGTCTTTACTATCAGCAAAAAGTTGATTGAATCCATTAATAAAATGCATGAAACGTGTCACTTCTTCATCACCAACTGCAATGTTTCCACTTGTTTCAAACACTACATGAACATCGTGTCCTTGTTGAACTAAGCGTCTTAATGTACCACCCATTGATATTACATCGTCGTCAGGGTGTGGTGAGAATACAATCACTTTCTTTGGGAATGGATTGGCTCTTTCAGGTCTATTGGTATCATCTGCATTGGGTTTACCACCTGGCCAGCCTGTAATTGTATGTTGAAGGTCATTGAATACCTTTATATTAGCATTGTATGCAGATCCATAAAGTGCCAATAATTCACTTAAACCATTCTCATTATAATCCTTATTAGTTAATTTCAACAATGGTTTATTTATCTTTAAGCAAAGCCAAACCAATGCAGAACGAACCAATTTGTCGGTCCATTCGCATGAAGAAACTAGCCATGGATGCACAATTCGTGTGAGTTGACCTGCCGCAGCCAAATCAACTACAACCTTAGTTGCATTGTGTGATTGTAAGAAAGAAGCGGGAACGCTGTCTATTATCTTTCCTTCTACAGTCTTTTGAATTATTTCTGCCTTCTCTTCTCCCCACGCTGTGATGAAAATACGACGTGAAGAAAGAATGGTTTCGATACCCATTGTAATAGAACAAGGTGGAACTTGCTCGTTATTTCCAAAGCTCATCGACATTTCTGAGCGTGAAGTTGCACCTACAAGGATTAAACGTGTAGGCGAAGTTAATGCACTTCCTGGTTCGTTTGTTGCGATATTACCATTTCTACCAATTCCAAGTAGCATAATATCAATACCACCTTGCTTCTGAATATTTTGCTCATAAAGACGGCAATACTGCTGAACTTCATCTTGAGAGATTGTTCCATCGGGTGCAAAGATATTCTTTTCTTCAATGTCGATGTGATCTAACAATCTTTTTCTTAATTGATTTAGAGTGCTATTTTGTGAGTCTTTATTCAATGGGAAGTATTCATAAGCATTGAAAACAATAACATTTTTAAAGCTTAGTCCTTCTTCTTTGTGACGACGAATGAGCTCATTGAATACTGGAGTGAGTGATACTCCAGTGCCAAGACCTAGCACACAGTGACGTCCTTCTTGGTATTTTTGTTTTATTTCTTGCTCTATTACGTCTACAATTGCTTGTGCTCCACGTTCAGGAGAAGTGTAGATATCTGTTGAGAGTTTCTCTAAACGGGTTATTTCAGAGCGTTCTACGGCAGTTTTTGGATTGTAGAATTCTTCAGGAACGCTGTTTAATGCGATCTGAGAACATAAATCTAATCTCATAATTATTTCCTTTCTATATCTTTAAAGTATTTGTAAGTTCCCACTTTTAATTCGTCTGTTGCAGCTTCATCACATACTATAATACCATGTTGATGTAGTTGTAGTGCGCTGATAGTCCACATTTGAGTTACAGGACCTTCAACTGCAGCTTGCAAAGCACGTGCTTTATTGTGACCATTTACTAGGATCAACACTTCACGAGCATCAAGAACAGTTCCCACACCCACTGTTAAAGCATTCTTAGGAACCTTGTTTACATCGTTATCAAAGAAGCGAGAGTTAGCTATTATCGTGTCACTTGTAAGTGTTTTAATACGTGTTCTTGATGAAAGAGAAGAGCAAGGCTCGTTAAATGCGATATGTCCATCAGGACCAATACCACCTAAGAACAAATCAACTCCACCTGCTTGACGAATCATTTCTTCGTATCTTGCACATTCTTCATCTAGGTTTTCTGCGTTACCATTTAAGATATGGATATTCTCTTTGGGGCAATCTATGTGATTAAAGAGATTGTTTGCCATAAAAGAATGATAGCTTTCGGGATGTGATTCTGGTAATCCA
The DNA here is from genome assembly GCF_000163055.2 of Prevotella sp. oral taxon 299 str. F0039. Classification (GTDB taxonomy): domain Bacteria; phylum Bacteroidota; class Bacteroidia; order Bacteroidales; family Bacteroidaceae; genus Prevotella. The sequence goes on along the minus strand of NC_022111.1, from coordinate 1,473,211 downwards.
CAGTACTCATCCATATTGAATGTCACTACATTTTTGAAAGAAACACGTCCTTCTTTGCACGCTTTTACAAGTTCTTTGTACATTCCTATTGGAGAAGAACCTGTGGGTAATCCCAATACAAAGCGGTGTTCTGGTGTTGGATTAAATTCGTTAATTCTTTTGATTACATACTCTGCTGCCCATTTCGAGAGCGCATCATAGTCTTTTTCTATAATTAATCTCATTTCGTTTATATGTTTTTATTGATTATTTTATTTATTGATTTGATCTCTATTTCATTAACAAATACGCAAATCTTGAGGCTTTATTGTACCCAAGTGTATATTAATTGTTACACACCTATTTATATATCATCTTGCACTTAAAATGCTTTAGTAATTGATGTGTTCAAGGGAGAAAAGCTGTCTACTATGTTTTTTCGACCTCTTTTCTCCCTTTCTTATACTTTTTTCAACGTATTTCTTTATACATTTCGTTGTTTCTTATTTTGTTAAAGACCACTCTGGCTTAGCTTTTTTGTCTTTCCATAGATGAGTTGCATAAACGTAATTATACAAATCATAGAAAGAAACGAAGCGTGTTAAGCGTTCTTTAAAACCTTCAAAGTTCTTTGGTTGAGTTGTCCATTGTACCTCTGCGAGAGCCGCCATACGTGGAAGTATCTGATATTCTGCAATATCTTTGCCTGCAATATACTCGGTCCAGAGGTTTGCTTGGACACCAAGAATATGCTTTCTAACGCTATCAGGCAATACACTTGGAGTTGGATTATAGTTGTAAACGTTTTCAACTGTAGACAAACCACCTATCAATCCTAATTTCTTTTCTTCTTTATCATCTGCTTGATAATAGTCGAAATAGTTGTGAGTGTTAGGTGTCATCACTACATCGTGACCCTTTAACGCTGCCTGAATACCTGGTTCTGCACCACGCCAACTCATTATTGTTGCGGTAGTTGAAATCTTTCCTTCTAGAATTTCGTCCCAACCCATGATGCTATGTCCTTTTGAATTGAGGTATTTCTCAATGCGGTTGGTGAAATAACCTTGAAAATGTTTAGCGTCAACGCCTTCTTCTTTCATCTTCTTTTGGCACAAAGGACATTGCTCCCACGCAACTGTTGGAGACTCATCACCACCAATATGAATCACTTTTGATGGGAAGATATCCATAATTTCATCGAGAACATCTTGCACAAAGGTGAAAGTTTTTTCTTTACCTAAGCACAATACATCTTGGAACACACCCCAAGAGCGTGCCACTTGATATGGACCTCCTGTACAACCCAATTCTGGATAGCATGCAAGAGCTGCCTTTGTGTGACCTGGAATATCAAATTCTGGAATTACAGTGATGTATCTTTGACGTGCATATTCTACGATCTCACGTGCTTGTTCTTGTGTATAATAACCACCATAAGGAACTCCATCGAACACTCTATCATTGCGTCCAACTTGTGTTCCTTGACGAATTGAGCCTTTTTGAGTTAGCTCTGGATATTTCTTTATTTCCAAACGCCAACCTTGATCTTCTGTTAAATGCCAGTGAAACACGTTCATGTTGTGCATAGCCAACAAGTCGATGTATCGCTTAACGAATTCTAATGGGAAGAAGTGACGTGCACAATCGAGCATCATACCACGATAACCAAAGCGTGGAGCATCGTCGATTACAACAGGAGAAAGTTCTATTGAGCTTGCAACTGTAGTGATTGTCAACGACTTGCGCAATGTTTGTACACCGTAGAATACGCCTTGTGCTGTTGCACCTTTAATAACTATGCCTTTTGAGTTCACTACAATTGAATAACCTTCGCTATTCTTTATTTTTGAATCGATTGCAAGAATGATAGACGATGTGCTCTTCTTTGAATCTACAGCAAGATTCAATTTACATGCATCTGCAATATATTCTTTCAAGAATTGCGCATTACGTCTCATCTCCTCACTATCATTTAAACTAACAATAGTTGTGCTTGCTGTTAGCATAAATGGCTTCGATTTAACTTGTTTGATTTCTTGTGGTTGAGGCACAACATTATAGTTGGCAACCAATATTTGTGCGAGCGAGTGACAAGGAATCATCGCCAATAGACAAAAGGGTGTAAATAGCTTCTTAAAAGTCATAGTTTTATGTTTTGTTTATTATTTTTACAAATATACTATTTTTTTTCTATTCAATGCCTAACCCTCAACTATTTTATGGCTTTTTTCACAAAAATCATCATAAATAAGTAATCCTTTTTCTCTCATAAATCAACGTCTAACATACTTCTACATTATTATATATAAATTTCAAGCATTATTCTACCAGAATAAAAAGCTTTTAATCAATAAAACAACAAAAGCCATAGCCCACTTTATACACTCATTTTATTGAACAATCACACCCTGTATATGATATTTTTGCAAAGGGTTGAAAAGTAAGAAGTAAGAGATAATAGCAAATGAGCAATGTTAACAGAAGTAAACAAGAAAGAAATCCAAAAACAAAAAGAATAGAACTTATTTTTATTAGCAGAAATACTATCTAAAAATCACACCGCCAAAACTATAACACTTTATCTTCCTTCCGTTCTTTCCGCTCATCCTTTTTATCCTAAAAACCTTCTTTTCTTTATCCACCCTCACCCCCTATTGCTCTATAAATCTTTTATTTATAGCAAAACAATTCATCATCTTCAACTTTCTTTCTTATTTCTTTCCCATTACAAAAGCATTGTTATTTGCCTACAATAGCTATGCTTTTACATTGCAATTGCATTGCTTTTACACACCAAAAGCAATGTTTTTCTCTTCCTATTTCAATACTTTCAAAACTCCATCTTACCATCTTTATCTTACAACACCCATTCGTTAACATTGGTTATTTTTGCGAGATATTTTGCAAACATTATCTAATTTAATAATCAATTCTTATCTCTCTTCTCTCTATAAAAATCGATTAAAGTGGGCAAAACTACCGTTTTATCTCAAAAAAAATATGTAAGTTTGCACATTATTATATAAAGCAAGCAGCTGAATGAAAGAATTTGTTATATCAGAAGTAAAGGCAGAAACTGCGGTTTTGGTTGGCTTAATAACCAAAGAGCAAGACGAAAATAAAACAAAAGAATATCTCGACGAGTTGGAATTCTTAGCAGATACAGCAGGAGCAATAACTGTTAAGCGATTTACCCAACGTGTTCAAGGTCCTAATTCGGTGACCTATGTGGGCAAAGGAAAGTTAGAAGAGATTAAAGAATATATCGTTTCGGAGGAAGAAGCCGAGCGACCTGTCGGTATGGTGATATTCGATGACGAGCTAAGTCCTAAACAAATGCGCAACATCGAGAATGAGCTGCAAGTGAAAATACTTGATAGAACATCGCTTATTCTAGACATTTTCGCTATGAGAGCGCAAACAGCTAACTCTAAAACACAAGTAGAGCTTGCTCAATATCGTTACATGTTGCCTCGTTTGCAACGCCTTTGGACTCACTTAGAGCGTCAAGGTGGAGGCTCAGGAAGCGGTGGTGGAAAAGGTTCTGTGGGTCTTCGTGGACCTGGAGAGACGCAGTTAGAGATGGACCGACGTATCATTTTGCAACGCATTTCGCTATTAAAAGAGCGTTTAGTGGAGATTGATAAGCAGAAAGTTACACAGAGAAAGAATCGTGGAAGGATGATTCGTGTGGCACTTGTGGGCTACACCAACGTGGGCAAGAGTACGCTTATGAACCTTCTTTCGAAGAGTGAAGTGTTCGCAGAGAATAAACTTTTCGCAACATTAGATACCACTGTGCGTAAGGTTGTCATTGAAAATCTACCTTTCTTGCTTGCTGATACGGTTGGATTTATTCGTAAATTGCCCACCGACTTGGTCGATTCTTTCAAGTCAACTCTCGACGAAGTGCGTGAAGCCGACCTGCTTGTACATGTGGTAGACATATCACATCCTGAATTTGAAGACCATATTCGTGTGGTGGAAAGTACGCTTAAAGACCTCGATGCTGCCGATAAGCCCTCAATTATGATATTCAACAAAATCGATAATTATCGCTGGGTGGAGAAAGAAGAGGACGATTTGACCCCTCAAGGCAAAGAAAACATATCGTTAGAAGAATTGGAACGCACTTGGATGGCACGTCTAAAAGACGATTGTGTTTTTATTTCTGCAAAAGAAAATACCAACATCAAAAAGCTAAGAGAGGATCTTTATGCTCGTGTTAAACAGCTACATGTGCAAAAATATCCTTACAACGACTTCTTATACAACATCGAAGAAGAATGATTTCTTGAGCAATTACATTACAAAATCAATTTCGAAAACAATAAAATAGAAAATATATGAGAATGAAAGGTTTATTGGTTACACTCTTTGTTATCATCTCTACCAGTGTGTTTGCAAAGGAATACACTTACAAAGAGGTTAAGGGCGATTTGACAAAGACCCGTATCTATGAACTAAAGAACGGACTAAAGGTGTATCTTTCGGTAAATAAAGACCAGCCAAGAATACAAACTTACATCGCAGTTCGCACGGGAAGTAAGAACGATCCCGCAGAAACTACTGGTCTTGCACACTACCTTGAACACCTAATGTTTAAGGGTACCAAACGTTTCGGAACTGCTAATATCATCAAAGAACAACCCTACTTAGATGATATTCAACAAAGATACGAACGCTATCGCTTGTTAACCAACCCTCAAGAGCGCAAGAAAGCATATCAAGAAATTGACAGTGTGTCGCAAATTGCAGCTCAATATTTCATTCCAAATGAATACGATAAGCTCATGGCTTCTATCGGTGCAGATGGCACTAACGCATTTACTAGCTACGATGTAACATGCTATGTAGAGGATATCCCATCGAATGAGGTAGACAACTGGGCGAAAATACAAGCCGATCGTTTCCAAAATATGGTGATAAGAGGCTTTCACACGGAACTAGAAGCGGTGTATGAAGAATATAACATCGGTTTAAGTAACGACGGAGGAAAGCAATTCGACATGCTTTTAAGTAAGCTTTTCCCTAATCACCCCTATGGAACTCAAACCACAATAGGTACACAAGAGCACCTAAAGAACCCTTCAATTGTAAATATTAAGAACTATTTTAAGAAATACTATGTGCCTAACAACACCGCAATTTGCATGTCGGGAGACTTCGATTACAATGAGGTAATGAGCATTTTAGATAAGTATTTCTCTGAATGGAACGCTAATCAGCCCATTAAACCAGTGGAATTCCCACAACACCCACAACTAACTCCACTTAAAAACAATATCGAAACGAGCGTAGTTGGATTGGAAGCAGAAAACATTCTCATGGGTTGGAGAGCCAAAGAAGCAGGTTCTTTCCAAGCAGATACTTTGGAAGTGGTGGCTGAAATCTTGTCTAATTCAAAGGCAGGACTAATGGATTTGAATCTAGATCAAAAGATGAAGTACCTCGGTGGCGGTGCTTATTTCATGGGACTTGCCGACCATAGCATCTTTGCAATGCAGGGAATGCCCAAGGAAGGACAATCACTTAACGAGGTGAAGCAACTGCTTTTGGGCGAAATAGAAAATCTAAAGAAAGGCAACTTCGCCGCAACTCTCCTTCCATCGGTCATCAATAACATGAAACTCAAATACTATAAATCGCTCGAAAGCAATCGCTCTCGAACCGATATGATGATGGATGCCTTTATAAATGGCACTAAATGGAGTGATGTTTCACAAAAGATGAACCGCATACAAGGTATGACAAAGGATCAAATTGTTACCTTTGCCAACCGCTTTTTCAATGAGAAATATGTGGCAGTGCTAAAGAATCAGGGCGTAGATAGCAGTATTGTGAAAATCGAAAAGCCTGCCATTACCCCTATTCCACTTAACAGAGAGGCTCAAAGTGAGTTCTTACAACAAGTGGTTAACGCTAAAGTTCAACCCATAGAGCCTAAGTTTGTAGACTTTAATAAGGACCTTACAAAAGGTAATACTGCACAAAATATGCCTGTATTGTATGTAAAGAATAACGAAAATGGTTTGTTCACACTTTCTTTGCGCTATCCTTTTGGAAGCAATGCTGATAAGAAATTGAGCGCAGCTGCAGACTATTTAAGCTACTTAGGCACCACAAAAATGTCGGCAGAACAGCTCAAACAACGCTTTTACGAATTGGCTTGCGACTATAGTATCTATGTAGGTGACAAGGAAACATACGTCACTATCAATGGTTTGAACGAGAATATGCCTCAAGCTTTGGCCTTAGTAAAGAGCCTTTTAACCAACGCTAAGGTAGACAATGAAGCCTATCAGGAATTCGTTAACTTAACTATTAAGTCTCGAGAAGATAGTAAAGCAGAGCAACAAGTGAACTTTAAGACACTTGCAGCATACGGAAAGTATGGCGAATACAATGCTTCTAGAAACATTCTAAGCAATAATGAGTTGAAAACAATTAAGCCTTCAGACTTAATTCAATCGCTAAAGAAACTCATCAACTATCGTCATACCTTATTATATTATGGAGTTGACGATCTAAACAAGGTGATTACAACCGTAAACAAAGAGTTTAAAGGCACCAAGTTTACCGACGCTCCAAAGGGAATCGATTATGTATTGCAACCCACAAAGACCAATTCTATCCTCCTTGCACCTTATGATGCAAAGAATATTTACATGATTCAATATCATAATAACAATGAGAAATGGAGCCCAGAGAATAGCGCTCTTATCGGAGTTTTTAACGAATACTTTGGCGGAAGCATGAATTCTGTAGTGTTCCAAGAGCTTCGTGAGACCCGAGGTTTGGCGTATAGTGCATCGGCTTCGTATGTAACTCCAAGCAGAAAAGATGTTCCTGAATATGCACAAACATACATCATCTCTCAAAATGACAAGATGATTGATTGCATTAATGCCTTCAATAGCATTATAGATACTATTCCTCAAGCCCAAATTGCATTTGATTTGGCTAAGCAAGCACTTAACAAACGCATTGCAACAACACGCACTACGAAATTCGGAATCATCTCTAAATATTTGGAATCAAAGGAACTTGGCATCGATTACGACATCAATCAACAAGTCTATAAAAATCTTCCAAGCATTCAATTAAAAGACATTGTGGACTTTGAAAAGAAGCGAATGGCTCACAAGCCCTACCTATATATAATATTAGGTGATGAAAAGAATCTTGATATTAAAGCCCTTGAGAAGATTGCTCCCATTAAAAGAGTGACCACAGAACAAATCTTTGGCTATTAAAGAGCAAACAAAATGAAAATCAATATATAACAAACAAAACATTATGGCAACAACTCCTGAATTTAAGTATGCCCCTATGTTCCAAACAGGGGAAGACAAAACAGAGTACTATCTACTCACAAAAGAAGGCGTTTCAACAAGCGAATTCGAAGGAAAAACTATCTTAAAGGTTAGCAAAGAGGCTCTTACTCAGCTCACCAACACAGCGTTCAGAGATGTCAATTTCTTATTAAGACGTTCTCATAATGAACAAGTTGCGAAGATACTTTCAGACCCCGAAGCAAGCGATAACGATCGTTATGTGGCACTAACATTCCTTCGTAATGCCGAAGTTGCATGCAAAGGCGTTCTTCCTTTCTGCCAAGATACAGGTACAGCAATCATACATGGAGAGAAAGGTCAACGTGTTTGGACCGACTTTTGTGATGAAGAAGCTCTTTCATTAGGTGTTTATAAGACTTACACTGAAGAGAACTTGCGTTACTCTCAAAATGCTCCTTTAAACATGTATGATGAAGTTAACACTCGTTGTAACCTACCAGCGCAAATCGATATCGAAGCAACTGAGGGCGATGAGTATAAGTTCTTGTGCGTAGTTAAAGGCGGTGGATCGGCTAATAAGACCTATTTCTACCAAGAAACCAAAGCAATTCTAAACAAAGAGACCCTTGTTCCTTTCCTATTAGAAAAGATGAAGACTCTTGGAACCGCTGCTTGTCCTCCTTATCACATCGCATTTGTTATTGGAGGAACTAGTGCAGAGAAGAACCTTTTAACTGTAAAACTAGCTTCAACTCGTTTCTATGACGGTCTACCAACAACGGGAGACGAAACCGGAAGAGCCTTTAGAGATGTGCAATTAGAACAAGAATTGCTCGAAGCATCACACAAAATTGGTTTAGGAGCACAGTTCGGAGGTAAATATTTCGCACATGATATTCGTGTAGTACGCCTTCCTCGCCACGGAGCATCATGTCCTGTGGGTCTTGGAGTGAGCTGTTCTGCAGACAGAAACATCAAAGCTAAGATCAACAAAGACGGTATTTGGATTGAAAAACTCGACGATCAACCAAGCAACCTCATTCCAGAAGAATTGAGAAATGCAGGCGAAGGCAATTCAGTTAAGATCGACTTGAACCTTCCTATGGACGAGATTAGAAAAGAACTCACCAAATATCCTGTTTCAACTCGTTTGAGCTTGAATGGTACTATCATCGTAGCTCGTGACATTGCACACGCTAAGTTGAAAGAAAGATTAGACAAAGGCGAAGGCTTACCCGATTACTTTAAGAACCATCCTGTGCTTTATGCAGGTCCAGCAAAGACCCCTCAAGGTCTTCCTTGCGGTTCTATGGGACCCACAACTGCCAACCGAATGGATACATACGTTGACCTATTCCAACAAAATGGCGGTTCAATGGTGATGATTGCAAAGGGTAACAGAACTCAAATGGTTACCGATGCATGCAAGAAGAATGGTGGTTTCTACCTCGGAAGTATAGGTGGTCCTGCAGCAGTTCTATCAATGAACAGCATCAAGAGCATTGAATGTGTAGAATATCCAGAGCTTGGAATGGAAGCAGTTTGGAAGATTGAGGTAGAGGATTTCCCTGCATTTATCCTTGTAGACGATAAGGGTAACGACTTCTTTAAGCAACTTCCTGCAGGTACAGTGAACTGTAAAAAATAACAATTGCAGAAACATCACGTTTCAATAACAAGCAAATTTAAGATTAAAGAGGTACAATATACTTCTTTAATGAAAATTAAAAGAGCGGTCAGACAATGTTTGACCGCTCTTTTTATAACCTTTTTATTATAGTTTCTCTCATAAATACCAAATCCATACTCAAAATAATAGATGATGTTTATATATGTTCATCCTGTTTATTATTGTGAGATCAATACTTGGCAATAATTTCATTTCACATCAAAATGAATGTTTCGTGCTTTGATAAGATCTTTATGCGAGATGCGATAGCTCTTAAATGGCTTTCCACCTACAGTGATATTGTTGATGCGATAAGCCTCTTTGTTGCTTCGTTTACTTGTAATTACCAATTCATCGGTACCCCATTGCTCTTTAGAAAGCTTGATGGTTACTTTGTCGAACACTGGAGTTGTGAGCGTATAAGCAGGCTCTCCTGGGCAATCAGGATAGAAACCAATCATATTAAACACTGCCCATGCCGACATAGTACCTGTGTCATCGTTACCAGGAATGCCGTCGGGAGCATTCTTAAAGTATGTGTTGAGCAGGCGTTTAATTTCTTTTTGAGTTCTCCACTCTTCGCCTTTGAAGTATGAAAACAAGTGAGGATAAGCAATATCAGGCTCATTCGCAGGGTCGTAATAGCCCTTATCGAACACCATTTGCAATTTGTTTACAAACGCTTTGCTACCTCCCATAAGTTGAGTTAAGCCCTTAATGTCGTGTGGAACATAGAAACTATAGTTCCAAGCGTTGCCTTCATGGAAGCCAGGGTTAGGCTCAAAGTTCTCACCTTGTAGTGGATTAAATGGCGAATAGAACTTACCTGAGGGCAAAATAGGCCTAAATGTGCCGTATTCTTTACTATAATAATGTTTATAACCTAACGAACGGTTGTAGAAAAGCTTAGCATCGCTGTCCTTACCCAATGCTTTGGCAAGGCGAGAAAGGGCATTATCCGCAATATAATACTCCAAAGCGTGCGACACTGAGTTATCGTATTGCTCACGAAGAGGCACATATCCCAACTTCATATAATCGTCGTTATCTGGTCGAAGCTTGTTTTGTGCGCCTTGAGTTGTGGCTCCTTTGCGCATTGCTTCATAGGCTTTGTTGATGTCGAAGCCCCTTAAACCTTTCAACCAGCTATCAACTATAACCGGAATAGATGGATCTCCTTCCATAGTATAGGTCTCTCTACCATACAATTCCCATTTAGGTAGCCAGCCATGTTCATCATACATGGCCAACATAGACTGCAACATGTGTTGCTGACGCACTGGATATACAAGTGTAAGAAGTTGATGTACGTTGCGATAAGTGTCCCAAAGCGAGAAAACAGTGTATCTGTCACCAGTTGAAACCGATGCAATATTGCCACGTTCTAGGGTTGGATATTGTCCATTTACATCTTGTAAGATGTTAGGATGGATAAGAGTGTGATACAAAGCAGTGTAGAAAACGGTCTTTTGATCTTCGCTTCCACCTTCTACAAGTATTTTAGATAAATCGTTGTTCCACGCTTCTTCGGCTCTAAGACGCAAGCTTTCAAAAGTGGTTTGCGTCAATTCTTTCTCGGCATTAAGGCGTGCATTTTCCATACTTACAAACGAAACGCCCATCAAAACCTCTACTTCTTCGTTTTGTTTGGTATTGAAATCGATGAAAATACCAATGTCGTCGCCTGCAATCTCACGTTTATACTCAGTGTATAGCTTATATTTTCCGTTGTCTTTGTCCCATTCTGCTTCCACACCGCTCATCATTCGTTGCTTTTTCCAATAGCCCGAGCGTTTTGGTTGCTTATTAACTTTCATGTAAAAGTATATTGGAAACACCGCCTGAGGGTTGTAACAGAACGTGCCTAGCACCTTCATGCCCTCGAATTCGTTATCGCTTATGCGACGAATGAATGCTCCCGATTCGTTAGTTAAGCCCTCTCCGAGGTTTAAAAGGATGTGGCTTTCGCCTTGAGGAAAGGTAAAACGAGCGATAGAACTGCGTTTATCGGCAGTGACTTCGGTTTTAATGCCGTATTTAGTAAGCGTATTTGAGTAGTAACCAGGGTGTGCCACCTCGTTTTTATAAGTGCTTCCATATTGCTTATAGTCTACATTTAGCTCGCCAGTTGTAGGCATTAGCAAAAGAGAACCAACGTCGGGACAACCCACACCGCTTAAGTTTACGTGCGAAAAGCCTGTGAAAAACACGTTATGATATTCGTAAGGAGTAGACCACCAGCGTGCATCTTTATCGTATTTGTTATCGTTTGACCCCATAACATTAAAGGGAACGACCGACATTAAGCCGTTAGGCATCACTGCTCCGGGGTTAGTTGTACCAAAATTAGTGGTTCCTATAAAGGGATTAACATAGTCAACTGGTCTTAATTTCTTATTTTCCGCTTTCATTGAAACGCCAAAAAACATCAGTGTTGCAACGAAACAAGTAGTTAATTTACGGTTCATTTCTTAAATTTATATTGTTCTTGGGATAATTAGCTCATCTTTAATCCAGTGTTAAAAGATTGCATTTACGCAAATATAGGTATTTTTTTTGATTTAAATAGTGCCTTTTCAATTTATTTCTAATGTGTTATTCTACTGTAAAGAATGACAGGTTGGTTTTAACAAGGATTTTTTAAGGAAGAATAATTTATAACTCCTTAATTTTGAAAGCAATGCTTTTGGCTTGCAAACTCAATGTTATTATATGAAAAAAGCTATGCTATTACAACCTAATAGCATAGCTTTTAAAAATCAATACAGAAGTTATTCTGTTTGAATTACTTACCTAGTGCTTTCATAAAGTTATCTACACTGTTTAGAACAGGGTTAAATTCGATAACATTATACGATGCAATTCCCTTTTTATAGAATGGGTCGTTGGCAATAATCTTGTCTACTTCAGCACGTGAAGCGGCGTTACATATAATCAAACCACCAGTTCTTGGCACCTGACTTCCAGATGCAATCATGTGTCCACTCTCGTATTTTTCTTGCAAATAAGCACGGTGTTCTGCCAAAACAGCATCTACTTCTTCAATACTTTTTTCGTATTTTATTACTAAAACAAACATGTTCTTAAATTTATATTGTTATTAATTTATTGTTCATTATAAAGCATTCCGCTTTTAATTTCGTTGGCTTTTTCTGCATTGGTGAGCCATTCTAATAGGCTATAAGCATATTCAAGCGATGCAGCTGCACCCTTGGCAGTGATGATGTTGCCATCTATTGTAACGAAATCGCCAGTGTATTGTGCTCCAGTTAAATACTTTTCAAAGCCAGGATAGCATGTTGCCTTTCTGTTATTCAATAGGTTGAGCGAGCCAAACACCATTGGAGCAGCACAAATAGCACCCAATTTCTTTCCTTCTTCGTTGTGTTTTAAGATGGCTTTGCGCAATCCTTCGTGCTCGTTTAGATGGTTGGCACCGGGTAAACCGCCAGGAAGAAGCAACAAAGTGGCATCGTTTAGGTTGGTATTTTCGAATAGTTCGTCGGCTTTTACCATCACCTTTTGCGCACTTTCAACAAGCTCTCTGCCCATAATACTAACAGTTTTCACCTCAATTCCACCACGACGTAGAATGTCAACAACGGCTAATGCTTCTATTGTTTCGAAGCCATCGGCAAGGAAAAGATACACTTTTGTAGTCATATTAATGAAGTATTATAAATAAAACTTGTACTTTTGCAATATGCAAATACTTATGCAAAGATAGTGAAAACAATTTCTTTGTATAGCAAAAGAAGTGAAGAAAAAAGTAAAAACATCTGCAATAATGCCACAAACACCATTAACATTTGCGCTCTTTGGAAGCGTTTATCAGTCTGCCGACAGAGATTTTCTACATCAGTTATTGAGCTGTTTGCACGAAAAAGGTGCCCACGTGCTGGTTGAAGAGGCTTATTTGGCTTTTGTAAACAATACACTTGGCAAGCACAATTATGCACTTACATCCTTCAAAGACTTAGATGTAACACCCCATTTTGTGGTTTCTATTGGTGGCGATGGTACGTTGTTGCGCACCGCAAGTAAGGTATTAGAACGTGAAGTGCCTATTATTGGTATCAATACAGGGCGTTTAGGATTCTTAGCAGATACCCTTCCTTCTTACATTTCTGAGGTAATCGACAGCATTTACGCAGGTACTTACACTGTAGAAAGGCACTCAGCTTTAGAGATAAAGACCATTGGCGAAGAGCTCAACATGCACTCTTATGCTTTGAACGAAGTGGCTTTATTGAAAAGAGATATGGCTTCGATGATTAGTATTGATACTTTTGTAGACGATGAACATTTAATTACCTATCAATCCGATGGCTTAATTGTTTCTACCCCCACAGGAAGTACGGCTTATAATTTATCGAATGGCGGTCCTATTATCGACCCCGTAGCCTCTGTTTTCTGCTTAACAGCAGTTGCACCGCATAGTCTTAGCGTTCGACCAATGATTATTTCCGACCACTCTAAGGTGCATTTAAAAGTGCATTCTCGTTCGCATAACTACTTAGTTGCGATAGATGGAAACAGTAAAGCATTGCAAGACACTACCGAAGTGATAATATCTAAAGCCCCTTATACGGTGAACATCGTTCGAAAGTGTAACAAACACTATTTCGATGTGTTGAAAGATAAGATGAATTGGGGTAAAGATCAACGCAAATAAAAATATTAAATGAAAATAAAAGAACTATTTAATAGGCAACAATCTCGCTACTCTGTGAAAGTGGTTGTGGCGTGGTTATGGAACATTTGGCAGGGAAATCGTTTGCAAGCCTTGCTCAATGTGCTCGTAGGAGTGTTGTCAGTGGTAAATAGTTTGGTGCAAATTTGGGCTGTTCAGCATGCTATCGACGTGGCAGCAGGAAGCGTAAAAGGCTCTATTTATTGGTCGGTTGCGTTCATGGGATTGCTCATTCTCGTAGGATTTGGATTGAATATCGCCTCGATATGGATTAGTAATGTTCTTGGAATAAAGGCTCAAAACCGCATGCAACAGCAGATGTTAGACCGCATTTTGCGCTCGCAGTGGCACGGAAAGGGGCAGTTTCATTCAGGAGACATATTGAATCGACTCGAAATAGATGTGCGAACGGTGGTGAATTTCTTAACCGAAACACTACCCAACACTATCTCTTTCTTGGCAATGTTTGTGGGAGCGTTTCTCTATTTGATGATGATGGACGCTACACTTGCCCTACTTATTGTGGCAATGATACCCATTTTCATTATTTTAAGTAAGCTATATATGGGCAGAATGCGCCATTTTACGGCTCAAGTGCGCAGTTCTGATAGTAAAGTGCAAAGCATTTTGCAAGAAACAATACAGCATCGAATGTTGATTAAGACCCTCGAAAGCATCGACCAAATGGTGAATCGCCTCGAGAGTACACAACACACGTTGCGCCAAAGGGTGATGAGAAGAACCGTATTTAGCGTGTTCTCGAATCTAATTCTTAGCTTGGGATTCAGCTTAGGCTATCTTCTTGCCTTTTTATGGGCGGCAGTTCGCATGATAGATCATAGCTTGTCGTTTGGTGGAATGGTGGCTTTCTTGCAGTTGGTAAACCGCATTCAGAGTCCAGCTCGCAGTCTAACAAAACTCGTTCCCGCCTTTGTTGAAGTGCTAACAGCGGCAGAACGTTTGATGGAATTAGAGGAAAATCCACTCGAAAAACAAGGAAAAGCTGAGTATTTCGACGCTCCTTGCGGTATAAAGCTCAACAACATCAGCTACGCTTACGATGATGAACCAGACCGAAAGGTGATCAATAACCTCTCATTCGACTTCTATCCAGGATCATGTACAGCTATATTGGGAGAAACGGGTGCAGGAAAAACAACCCTCATTCGTATGCTTTTAGCCTTAATAGAGCCTACAGAAGGGTCGGTTAGCTTGTATGATAAGCACAAAAACAAACCCATTACTCCGCTAATGCGTGCCAACATCTCTTATGTTCCACAGGGAAACACTTTAATGAGCGGTACTATCAAAGAAAATTTGCTATTGGGTAACCCCTTTGCAACACAAGAAGAGATAGAGAAAGCATTGACTTTGAGTTGCGCTCAGTTTGTGTTTGAACTACCAGAAGGCATCGAAACGGTGGTAACAGAGCAGGGCGGAGGACTAAGTGAGGGTCAAGCGCAACGCATTTGCATTGCTCGTGCTTTGCTAAGAGATCGTTCTATCATGATATTCGATGAGGCTACAAGTGCCTTAGACCCTGACACAGAACGACAATTATTAAACAATATTCTCGAAAATCAAACAAAAACAATTATCTTTATCACGCATCGTCCTGCTGTGATAGATTATTGTAATCAATCATTAAACATAATAAAGGAACACGAAAAATGATGAAAAAACTAATAATGGGAGTTCTTATGCTCCTCGGATTAACAACAAACGCTATGGCAGAAGATTTAGATTCATTGTATGCACAATCGCTATTGAAGGTGGGAACACAAGCCCCTAACTTCGAATTACCTACTCCTGAAGGTAAAAAGGTGCAGTTATCAGATTTTAAAGGTAAGTATGTATTGATCGACTTTTGGGCTTCTTGGTGTCCAGATTGTCGCAGAATAAGTCCTAATGTAGAGGCTATTGCAAAAGAATATCAAGGTAAAGACTTGGCTGTTGTTGCAGTATCGTTCGACATTGACAAAGAGGCTTGGGTGAAATATATCAACAGAAACGGCGCACCTATTAACGAAGTGCACGTGAGTGAGCTAAAGAAAATGAAGGAAAGTGCCGTTGCAAAGGCATTTGGAGTGCAGTGGATTCCTTCGCTTTACTTGTTGGATAAAGACGGAAAGGTGCTTCTTGCAACAGTAGAAGTGAGCAAAGTAGAAGCAATGGTGAAGACTTTGATGAAGTAAGAACTTTGCTCATTGCCTATAATGGCAATAGTTTGCAAATGCAAGAACACTTAAATTATCTATCAATAAGCCTTTAACACAATGATGTGAGTTGTGTTAAAGGCTTATAAGTTAATGTGGTTTAGAGAATAAGAAAGCATAAAATGCGGCTTAAATGCAAAAAAATCACTATCTTTGTAAATTGAAAATAGAATAATAAAAAATAGTATTATATGTCATATTTATTTACATCCGAATCTGTTTCGGAAGGACATCCAGATAAAGTAGCAGACCAAATATCAGACGCTTTGCTTGATCAATTTCTCGCATACGATGACAAATCACGTTGTGCAATTGAGTCATTTGTAACCACAGGACAAGCTGTTGTGATGGGAGAGGTAACCTCTGAGGCTTATATTGATATACAAACAATAACCAGAAAGACTATTAATAATATTGGTTATACCAAGAGCGAATATCAATTTGATGGTAACTCTTGTGGTATTCTTTCTGCCATTCACGAACAAAGTGCCGACATCAATCGTGGAGTTGATAACGGAAATGAAGAAGAACAAGGTGCTGGCGACCAAGGAATGATGTTCGGTTACGCTACAAATGAAACCGAAAACTATATGCCAGTGTCGTTAGATTTGGCGCATTTGTTAATGACAGAGCTTGCAAACATACGCAGAGAAGGAAAAGAAATGCTTTATCTTCGCCCCGATTCAAAGAGCCAAGTGACCATAGAATACGACGAAAATCATATTCCACAACGCATAGATACAATCGTTGTAAGCACTCAACACGATGAATTTGATAGCAATGATGAGGCTATGTTGGCTAAGATTAAGGCTGATGTAATCAACATTCTTATCCCAAGAGTAAAGGCATTGTGTGGAGAAAAGGTACTTGCTTTGTTCAATGACGATATCAAATTCTTTGTAAACCCAACAGGAAAGTTCGTTATTGGCGGTCCTCATGGCGACACAGGTCTAACTGGTCGCAAGATAATTGTAGACACTTATGGTGGTAAAGGTGCTCATGGTGGAGGCGCATTCAGCGGTAAAGACTCTAGTAAAGTAGACCGTTCGGCTGCTTATGCCACACGACATATCGCTAAAAACATGGTTGCTGCGGGTGTAGCAGACGAGATGTTGGTTCAGGTGAGCTATGCAATTGGAGTGGCAAAGCCTGTTAATGTGTATGTAGATACATACGGAAGAAGCAATGTTTCGATGTCGGATAGCGAGATTGCACGTAAGATTGAGGAACTATTCGACTTGCGTCCGAAAGCTATTGAGCGTCGTTTAAAACTACGTCAACCTATGTATTTAGAAACAGCAGCATACGGACACATGGGTAGAAAGAATGAGGTTGTAACCAAAGTGTTCAAGAGTCACTATCATCCTACACGTGAATTAGAAGTAGAACTCTTTACTTGGGAGAAGCTAGACGAAGTAGAACGCATAAAAAAAGCATTTAATCTTTAATCTTATTGATTAAGAATAAAGACTAAACCAATAAAGAAACGAGTAGAAATGTTGCCCTTGCAATACCTCTGCTCGTTTTCTATTAAAGCCAAGAACGATTACCTTTAGAATATGGAAGTAAGAGATTCTGTACATGTTAAGACAACTATTTCAGAGCGTATAGGCACAGAAACACGCACAACAGAGCAACAAATGAGTGCCAATGAGGCTTTTGAAGAAACACAAGCAGCTGTAGAACAGCGAGAAAAACAATATAAAAAGCGTCACAAAACCACAGTAGATAGTTTATCTGCAGATAGCTTGTCGGGAAATCTTCCATTGCAGTTCAAACCCAATGTGCAAGACACTGTATCGCAAAAGCAACAGGTTGCAAAGCTAAAGGCATTGTTCGCAAACGACAGTTTGTCGGGAACCAACATGCAAAGCTATAAGATTGGCGTTGCAGGAGACCCCATTCCGTACTCTTTAGCCTCTGATAATTTGGTAACAGGACTATTGATTGGCTGTTTTATTCTTGTGATATTATCTGTCGCTCAGTCACAACGTTTCATCGTAAAGCAAACAAAAAACCTTTTTTTTGCAAGCTTCGGAGGTGATATGTCGATAACAGAAACAGCAGGAGAACTACGCTTTCAACTTCTAATGAGCATACAAACATGCTTATTATTATCACTTCTTTTCTTCTTTTATACCAACACTTATATTGCCAAAACCTTTATACTCGAACAATATCAAATCATCGGAATATTCGCAGGAGTATTCTCTTTATATTTCTGTATGAAAGGAATTTTATATCAATTGGTAAATAATGTATTCTTCGATAAATATCAAACAGCAACATGGCTACAATCTTTTCTGTTTATAATTGCTATCGAAGGCATTCTATTATTACCAATAGTATTACTCTGTTCCTATTTTCATCTGTCAATGCACAGTACTTTTATTTATACAGGATTTGTGCTTTTATTCTTTAAATTTATATCATTCTACAACTCATATCTTATCTTTTTTAGGCAAAAGGGGGCTTTTCTGCAAATATTTTTGTACTTTTGCACCCTAGAAATAATACCCCTTGCCACTTTATGGGGAATACTTCAAATGATAAGTAATTATCTAAAAATAAACTTTTAGTTCAATGATAAAGAAGATATTGATATCTCAACCTCAGCCAACAAGCGAAAAATCTCCTTACTACGAAATAGAAAAAGCTTATGGAGTGCAATGTGTTTTTCGCCCATTTTTTAAGGTTGAGGGTTTAAATGCAAAAGAATTTCGCAACCAAAAGATAAATATCTTAGATTATACAGCTGTTGTTTTTACCTCAAGACATGCGATAGATAATTTCTTTAAGCTTGCTAAAGAAATGCGAATAACCATTCCTGAGGATATGAAATATTTCTGTGTGATAGAAACTATCGCCCTTTATATCCAGAAATACGTACAATATCGCAAACGAAAAGTTTTTTTTGGAACAACCGGAAAGATTGCTGATTTAATTCCATTGATGGCTAAACACAAAGAAGAAAAGTATCTTGTGCCAATGAGTGAAGGTCATAATGAGGACGTAACAAAGCTTTTAGATGCTAAAAAACTAAAGCATCAAGAGTGCATTATGTATCGAACAGTTGATAACGACTTCAATGATGAAGAGAAAAAAGCATTCGATTACGATATGGTTGTCTTCTTTAGTCCAATGGGAGTAAAGGCATTATACAAGAATTTTCCAAACTTCAAACAAGATAAAATCAAGATTGGTACATTCGGACAAGGCACTGCAAAGGCTGCACAAGATGAGGGATTAGAACTTACTCTACAAGCTCCTACACCCAAATATCCATCTATGACCAGCGCAATGAATGCCTTTTTAAGAGACCAAGAAGAAGATTAATAATTGTAAGTGATGACTGATAAAGGTGCATTTTCTTTTAGAAAGTCAGAGCGTATCCATTCTCTTAAACAGATAGATGAACTCTTTGGAGGTGGGAAAAGCAGGGCTTTATCTGCCTTTCCAATTCGTGTTGTATATCGATATGTACACCGTTTACCCACAGAAGCGCCCTTTCAAGTACTTATTAGCGTTCCCAAAAGGAATTTAAAGCACGCTGTCGATCGCAATAGAGTGAAGAGACAACTCCGTGAAGCCTATCGCTTAAATAAACATTTGCTTTTCAATTCAAAACAAAAAGATTCGGATAAAGGAATGGATATGGCTTTTATTTGGCTCGATTCTCAATTATATGATTCTGAAAAAGTACATCATAATATGGTGAATTTATTAACACGTTTAGCCGAAAAGCTATGGAACAAAAAACCAAAAACAGAATCAACCAACTCTTAAAGCCTTTATCTTGGCTATTATTGATTCCCATCTTGTTTTATCAAAGGTTTGTTTCTCCCTTCACACCACCATCGTGTCGATTCACACCTTCATGCTCCGAATATGCCAAAACGGCCATTCTTAAGCACGGACCACTTAAAGGTTTGTACCTAAGTGTATGGAGAATACTACGTTGTAACCCATGGGGTGGAAGCGGATACGACCCTGTTCCTTAGATTAATAAATAGTAATTGTAAAATAAATAAATTGATATAACCATGATAAAGAATTTTGTTGAAGAGCTAAAATGGCGTGGAATGCTTGCGCAAATGATGCCAGGTACAGAAGAATTCTTAATGAAAGAGAAGGTTTCAGCATACCTTGGAACCGATCCTACAGCCGATTCACTACACATTGGACACCTTGCAGGAATCATGATGTTGCGTCATTTGCAACGTTGTGGACACAAACCATACATCTTAGTCGGTGGTGCTACAGGTATGATTGGCGACCCTTCTGGTAAAAGTCAAGAGAGAAACCTTCTTGATGCCGAAACTCTTTATCACAACCAAGAATGCATTAAAAAGCAAGTTGCAAAGTTCTTAGATTTCAATGCATCTGAAGATACAGCTGCAGTGATGGTGAATAACTACGATTGGATGAAGGATTTCACTTTCTTAGACTTTGCTCGTTTAGTTGGAAAACACATCACTGTTAACTATATGATGGCGAAAGACAGTGTAAAGAAGCGTCTAAACGGAGAAGCAAGGGATGGACTTTCTTTCACAGAATTTACCTATCAGTTACTTCAAGGCTACGACTTCTTACATCTATATCGCACCAATAACGTGAAACTTCAATTGGGTGGAAACGATCAATGGGGCAATATGACCACAGGAACAGAGCTTATTCGCCGCACATTGGGCAACGATGCAGAAGCATTTGCTTTGACCTGCCCTCTTATTACCAAAGCAGATGGAACCAAATTCGGTAAAACTGAAAGTGGAAATATATGGTTAGATAGAAACAGAACCACTCCTTATAAGTTCTATCAGTTCTGGTTAAACGTTAGTGATGACGATGCAGTGAAGTATATTAAGATATTCACAAGTCTTGAAAAAGACGTTATCAACGCCCTAATAGCAGAGCATGAGCAAGACCCAGGCATGCGAGTTCTTCAAAAACGATTAGCAGATGAGCTAACAGTTATGGTGCATTCGCAAGAAGATTTAGATTTAGCTAAAGAGGCATCAGGCATTCTTTTCGGTAAAGGAACAAAGGAAAGTCTTGCTAAGTTCGATGATGCTACATTACTAAGTATATTCGAAGGCGTGCCACAATTTAAGCTTTCAAAAGAGGCTTTAGGTCAACCTGCAGTTGAATTGTTTACAAGCGACGAGGTGAAAGTTTTCCCAAGTAAAGGCGAAATGCGTAAACTTGTGCAAGGCGGAGGCGTTTCTTTAAACAAAGAAAAATTGCAAGCAGTAGATCAAGTCATCACAACCGACGACCTACTCAATGGCAAATACCTTCTTGTTCAACGTGGAAAGAAGAACTATTACTTAATAACCGTTGAGTAATTCATAGAGAATCAACTCTTATAAGATATCAAAAGAGATAATAATAAGGCAGGATACAATTCACATTAAAAGTGAAAATGCCACCTTATTGTTATCTCTTTTTCTTTTTATCCCACTCCTCCATTCACCTTTTCACATCACTAATCCCTCTTTCTTTCATTACCTTTCTCTCGCCAAAATTCTGTTGTCACCCGCCAATCGTCCCGTCTTTTCGTTTCCCTTTCTTTGTTGTCATCCTGTTGTCTCGTCCTATTTTCCCTTTAATCTCATTCATCAAGCCACCTCACAACACCCCCTTCCCGTCCTTTCGCTCACAACTTCATCGTCAATCCATTCAAATCACTAACCACTTGAACATCAATCTTTTCTAAATCTTATTTCTTCCTCATCACAAAAGCAATGTTTTTAACATGCAAAGGCATCGCTTTTAGAATGCAATATCACTGCTTTTGCTCCGCATTTGCATTGCTTTTTGAAAGAGATAGAATTATAGACGAAATATAAAAACACACGTCGTATGATTGAAGTTTAGTAAAAAGTAACGCAGAACACAATAAAAAGTGATTAAAAATGCCTACCTTTGTAGATCTATAGAAAGCCTAAATATCAAATATTTAGAAACTTTCTATACTCAACTTTTAATCGAAACCATTTTAATTATGATTTTTTACGCAACAAAAAGACAGATAACAGCTAACCCATTACATGCTTTTAAAGTGCTGATGTTCATCATTGCACTTGCTTTTTGCATGCCCATAACCCTCCATTCAAAACCCATCACAGCGCAACAAGCATTTAAAATTGCGCAAAAATATTTGCAATTGCCCGCTAAACAACTCACTCGAAGTGGCTCAATCAACAACAAAGACAACCAAGTTGCACCCTTCTATGTTTATAACGACACCCGAAATAAAGGATTTGTAATCGTTTCTGGAAACACAGAAATGGGCGAAATATTGGCTTATAGTACCGAGAGTACCTTCGAAGAACAAAGCGCCAACCCAGGAGCACAACTCCTTTTAAACGCCTATCAGGAAGCTTTCGAAGCCGTTTCTACAGGTAAACATGTTGTAGGGGCAACTCGTGCAGCAGCTCAAAACACAACCGTTGTGAAGCCTTTGCTGAAGACTTATTGGGGACAAGGCGATCCTTATAATCAAAAAACAGGTTATAACTACACTGGTTGCGTTGCAACTGCCATAGCACAAGTTATGAAATACCACGAATGGCCAGTGCAAGGACAAGGCGAAAGCGAATATACGGTGTCGTTCGATCGTTCAAAAAAATATGCAAACTTTGCCGAATCTCGTTACGATTGGGCTAACATGGTCGATCGTTATGGCTATTACGACCCTTCAACACCACAACAAAAAGAAGCAGTGGCATTGCTTATGCGTGATTGTGGCTATGCTCTTAAAATGCAATATTCTGAAAATGTCAGTTCTTCAACAGGCTATTCCGCTCTTTATGCATTAAAAAACAATTTTCAATACGATGCTGTTTTGCTCTCAAAATTCGATGAAGGTATTGGATCTTTTGTTCGAATTATCAAAAAAGAGCTAACCAATGGCTTTCCACTTTATATCGAAGGAATGCCCGAAGGTGGTAGAAGTGGACACGCATGGGTGCTTGATGGAGTGGATAAAAATGGTCTTTTCCACATGAATTTCGGTTGGAATGGTCAAAGCAATGGTTACTATTCGCTCACTGCTCTTAGCGTTTTAAAGTCTGGTAGCGAGTTTCAAGGACGCTCTTTATCGTTCAATCGACAAATGAAAATTATCATTGCACATCCCAAGAAACCTGGAGTTATAGAGATAGACAAGAGCTTATTGCCCGAAAGTCCAAAGCTAAAATTCAACGAAGGCAGTTATATCACCCTCAAAAACACCACTCAACGCACATTTCAACAAAACGAAACACTACCTGTTAGCTATGCAAGTTTTGTGAATATCGGTAGACCTTTCAAGGGAGATATTGGTATTGCGGTGCTCGATAACACCGAAAAGGTGGTAAAAGAGTTCTACTCTGACCATCATAATAATGGCGGTTTCACTCACTCTATCTATGCTGATTATGGCGATTTAATGGGCACCGACCATCTTATAGCTAATGCGCAAACCATAAAAGTAAAACTTTCAGATTTGAAAGACGGCTATTATACACTTAAACCTGTATGCTATCAACGCAATGATGCTGGAGAATTTGAGCCTTTAACCTTCATGAAAATGGCTCCAGATATAGAAGTTGAGATTTCAAAAGGCCAAATAAGAGTAACCAAAGAATGTGGTCCTAATGCCACATATCAGCTCGTTCAGCATTTAGAAGCTAATCAAGAATTCGAACAAGGCACAACTGCTAAGATTCAATTATTGGTGCAAAGCCTTCAAGCTTTGCCGAAAACCGTTTATGCTAAGATAAAGTTAATCGATAAAAACAATAAAGTTGCCTTAGAACAAGTGCACAACAAGGCTGTAGAATTCGATGGCTTTGATACCTTAGAGCTACCTTTCTCACTCAATATTCCAGACGACTTTGCCATGGGTACTTATTCTATTGAAGTGGAAATGCTTCAATCTCTCAACCCAGCTGAAGGCGAAGAAAGCCTCAATAACGTTGTGAAAGTGAATAAAGTGCACGGCAACGAAACTACAACATTGGTTATTTCAAAGCAAAAACCAAAGCCATTGATGAGCAGTTGTAATATTTCTTTTGCAGAAAGCTCTGAAACAAAGTTGATTACAAACGAACTCTTGTTCTCTAAATATCCTCTATTTAAACTCATTGTCGACCTCAAAACTTTCCCAAAGAAAAGCTATAATGGTCCAATTAAATTATTCTTCGAGGATATTACCACTAAGGAAAGAATCGCAATTGCGGCAAATGAGGGCGCAGTTGCTGTGAATAGCGACTACAATTTCGAGTTCTATTCTTATTGGTTACGCCCTTCTACTCTTGGAATTGAAGAGAACAAAACCTATAAACTCGTTGTTCTTGGAACAATAGATGGTGTTAAAACTGATCTTTGGAACAATGAATTACCTCCTTGTTTCTTTATAAAGACAAACGAAAAACTCACTATGTCGAGAACAATTCCAACGGCTATCAACAGCAATTCGATAGATAATGCATCGCTACAACTCTTCTTTAATAACAAAGAAATAAAGTTAGAAGGACACAATTTGCAATGGATTGAACTCTATTCGCTAAGTGGTGAGCTTTTAAAGAAAGTACAATTGGGCGGACACAGCGAAGCAATTGTGAACTTAAACGAGACAAAAACAGGGATTTATATTGCCAAAATAAAAGTAAACAACACTACTATTACACGCAAAGTGCTGATTCACTAAGCAATAAAATGAACTTCTTATACAAAAGAATACAAACCAAAACAAACACAATATGAACTTATTATTATCACTAAGCCATGTTTTAGACTACAGAAGCACATCAACCAAAGCGTTGTTGGTGGGCTCTTTGCTCTCTTTAACTATGCCTTTATGCATAAAAGCACATGTCGTTACGCCTAAAGAGGCTGAAAACATAGCTCGAAAATATATTAAGCTATCCACAAAAAAAGCCACTCGTGGCGTGCCCAAGCAAAGCGGTTACAGCCAAAATGCACCTTATTACATCTACAACGATGCACAAAATAAGGGCTTTGTCATCGTTTCTGGAAATACAGACATGGGCGAAATATTGGCTTATAGCAATGAGAATGCGCTCGATACAACCAATCTTCATCCTGGTCTTGCACAGCTTCTCAACAGCTATAAAATGACTTTTAAAGCGATAAGTACCAACAATGCAGTAGAAACAGAAGCCAAAAAGGGTGCCTTTTTCGCCAAAACAGTAGCTCCTTTGCTCAAAACTACATGGTCGCAAGATGCTCCTTACAATGCACTTATAGGCTATAAATACACAGGTTGCGTTGCTACTACATTGTCACAAATATTAAAATATCACGAATGGCCAGTGCAAGGAATGGGTAAAGTGTCGTATGTTAATGTTTCAGACAACCGCACTTTGTCGGCAAACTTAAACCTTTCACACTATGATTGGGCAAATATGCTACCCAGTTATGATGCAGCAGCACAACCAAATCAAACACAACGCAACGCTATTGCGAAACTTATGAACGACGTTGGACTTGCTGCTAGAATGCAATATCATCCTGGTTATGCCGTAGCAACAAACCAAGCAGCTTTCGATGCCTTTGTAAATCACTTTGATTATCAGGCTACTTGTGTTTATCAAACAACGGAAGGTTCTTCGGTTTTTGCAGACTTATTGCGTCAAGAGCTTTTAGATGGCTTTCCATTTTACTTCTATGGAGCAACTAAAGACAATAAAGGAGCGCATGCATGGGTACTAGATGGCTTTGATGATAAAGGCTTTTTCCACATGAATTTCGGTTGGAATGGACAAAGTAATGGTTATTATTCGCTCTCTGCTCTAAACCTTTCGCAATCAGGAAGCGAGTTTAATGGAGCACGATTGGCATTTACTCGTTCTTTTATGGCAATCTTTGTACACCCCAATAAACCTGGTGTTAAGCGCATAGACCCATCTCTTATGCCCGACAGAGGTAACCTTTCGTTCACTGCTGAGGGTGCTTTTACTCGAAAAAATGGTGTTGAGCGCATCTCAAATCGTATGGAAACCTACCCTATTGAGTTGAGCAATCTAATCAATAAAGGACGCCCATTTAAAGGGGATGTGGGTGTTGCTGTGATAGATGCAGATAACAAACAGGTGGCAACAGCAGCTTCACAATGGCACAATGAAGGTGGATTTACTCAGCATTTCTTCACGGCTTATGGCGATGGAAAGATGCAAACAGATAATTCTCTCGCTGCTCCTATCTCTATAAACGTGCCTCTAAAAGATCTAAAAGAGGGTGTTTACACGCTTAAAGTGGTGTCGGCAGACTATAAAGACAATAACACTTGGACAGATTGGGTGATGCTTAGAAAGGCTCCTTACATGGTTATTAAGGTTAGTGCAGATAAGGTTGAGGTGTTAGAAGAATGCACAACAACAAGTAGTTTCAAGTTAGTTGGAGAGCCATTCTACGATAAAACACTTAATCCTGGTGCGAAAATAACTTGCAATGTGGCAATTAAAAACCTTTCGGGACTACCTAAAGACGCTTATGTTCAATTGAGTTTCTTAAACGATAAAGGCAGTGCAGTATTCTCACACCGCAGTAATAATGCCTTCACTTTTGATTCTTTCGGTACGGCTTACGCTCAGTTTGAAATGAAATTACCCGCTGATCTTGCTTCTGGAACCTATCAAACTAAAGTGGAAGTGGTAAATATGAATGATGCAAGTGATGTTATTTTGGCTCAAAACCCATTGAACAGCACTTCGAATTCTGTTACTATTGAGGGCGAAGTGATTTCTCCTTTCTTTACAATGGCTATTCCTTCTGTGTCTAATGATGAAGGTCAAAGCATATCACCAGATAACATTAACCTTAATCTTGAAAAGATTTTGTCTTTTAGTTATCTTCTTAATGCAGCACAAGGTCATAGCTATAGCGGATCTTTATCTATCGTACTTGAAGATATGATCACACATAAACAAATTCAAGTAGGATCAAAAATAGCTCACGAAGACTTGACTTCAGGTGAAATGAAGGTGATAAATGCAGGACAAGTTCAATCTTCTTCGCTCAAAGTACTTAACAAACGTTCGTACAAATGGATGGTGATGGGCGAGAAGAATGGCGTTCCTTTCAACTTATTAGAGAATCAAGAAGAACAATATTACGTTACTTTCGAGGGAAGTAAAACCACCAATCAAGAGTATTTAACGGGTATTTTCGACACTCAGTATGTTGAAAACGCAGCGCAAAAAATGGTGTTTGATGGTGCAAAATGGAACATATTGGGAGAGAATATCACCCACATTGTTTTATGTAGTGTAGACGGAAAGCAGTTGTTAAACATCAAAAACAGCGCAAAATTAACCGCCTCTGTTGCGCTTCCAATCCTCCAAAAGGGTATATTTGTTGTGCGTTGGAACGACAATGGCAAGTGGTTTACTCAAAAGATTAGCAATAAATAATAGAAAACAAAATAAAAGTACGAAACCTTTCATTTGAAATGCCCTCGCTTTTGAAATAAAATAATAAAACATTTCAATGCGAATAGAAAGACATTTGAAATGAAAGGTTTCGTACTTTTAATTTATATTGCTATAAGAACTAATACTTATAGTAGATAAGAGTAATGAAGAATATTACTAGAAAAACAATAACATAGATATTATATCAATTCTATTCTGCCTTCAACACTCTGCTCATAAACTCTTGCCTGTTTACAATAAAGCGCAAATGCGAACCCTCTGCAATGAGCTTTTCACCTTGAAAAGCCTCTAAATGGAATTGAAGTTTAATTCCATCTACCTTTTCAAGCCTTGCTTTCACAACCACTTCGGCTCCTATTGGCGATGCTTTTAAGTGTTTCACCTCAATCATTCCGCCCACAGTAGTTACCTCATCCGACAACACATCACGCACAGTTAGCATTGCAACATTCTCCATAAAGGCAATAAGAGCAGGTGTTGCGAGTACTTGCATATCGCCAGAACCAACACTTAAAGCACTATGTTCAGGCTCAACTATTATGTGAGCAGAATGTTCTAGTCCTTCTTTTATCATATATTTCTTTATTTTTTGTCTTATAATTGCAAAAATAGTGATTAATATTTACATAGAGAAACAACCTCTCAAGTATTATTATTACTACCACTCAACAAGCGTTTTTAATATAAGAACTTGCATTTTATTATTATTTTTCATATATTTGTAGATATTAAACAAAAGGTATTGAGTGATGAAAGGAAAGGCGAACAGATTAGAAATGATAAAAATGCTCATCTCAAGTCGTGAGATGTCTTGTCAAGAAGAGATACTTCTTGCTCTTCAACAAGTTGGATATGACATAACACAAGCCACATTAAGTCGTGATCTTAAGCAGCTAAAGGTTGCCAAAGCCGCCAATATCAACGGCAAATATATCTTTGTTTTGCCCAACGACACATTATATAAACGAGTGGATAAGCCTCTTCCTGTAACCGACATGCTATCATCTACAGGCTTTTTGTCTATTCGTTTTTCAGGCAATATGGCTGTAATCAAAACCCGACCAGGCTATGCAAGCAGTATAGCTTTTAACATAGACGATGCCAATTTGCCCGACATTTTAGGAACAGTTGCAGGAGCTGACACCATATTAATGGTAATAAAGGCAGGCAAAATGCCCGAAGAAATTATCCATCAATTGCAACATGTCGACCCTTCTATTCACTAATTCCACAGCACAACACCCACCATTCGTTCTCGTTCATTTGCCAATTGATAAACCATTATGTTTCAATTGGTAAGTAAAAGCATTGAGATTATATGGTAAAAGCATTCTTTTTGCACCCTAAAAGCATTGACTTTACACACCAATAGCATTGCTTTTGCAAAACAACTGAAAAGCAGTTTCATTTTAAAATAAACAAAATAAGCTTCTAAAAGATGCACAGCTATATAGTAGGTGTGCATCTTTTTTGTTTTAATTCTTTAATAATGTTATAAAAAGGAACAAGAAAGTTCTTAAAAAGAAAAGAATAATTACTTTTGAATATCCTAACAAAAGAGTTACTCTATCAATAAAGTTGTGCAACAAGTTGTTACAAATCATAACTTCTTTGCCAATTTATTGCAATTGTATCATTTATAAATTCACATTAAAATGGACACATCATTAAAACAAATAGGCGAGCGATTAAAGGGCTTGAGAGAAATATTTAACATCTCACCTGAAGAAATTGCACAGTTATGCGACATTTCTTTAGAGCATTATTTTAAGATAGAAGCAGGCGAAGCCGATCCTTCTTTCTATAGATTATCAAAGATTGCCAAACGATATAACATAGGTGTCGACGCTCTTTTATTTGGCGAAGAAGCTCACATGAGCAGCTATTTCGTTACAAGAAGCGGTAAAGGTAAAAGCACAGAGAAACACAAGAACTACACATACGAGGCTCTTGCAACTGCCTTTAGAGGTAGAAAAGCCGACCCATTTGTGGTGACTATCGAACCACTTGAGGGCGACTTGCGTCACAATCCCAACAATTATTCGGGTCAAGAGTTCGACTATGTGCTCGAAGGAACGCTCGAAATTCTCATCGGAAACAAAGAACTTATCCTCAATCCAGGCGATAGTATTTATTTCGATGCACAGCAAAAACACTGCATGCGTGCATTAGGTGGTAAGTCAGTGAAATTCCTTTGTGTGGTTATTTAATTAGGAGAAGATATATGTTAGAACGCTTTCTAAAACAGATTTCATTTCGTTCGGAAGAAGATTATAATAAGAATTTAGAGTTTATCATACCCAATAACTTCAACTTTGCATACGATGTGATGGATGTTTGGGCTGAAGAAAAGCCCAATAAAACGGCATTGATATGGACAGATGATGAAGAAAACGAACGCTTTTTCACCTTTGGTGAGCTGAAAGAGCTTACCGACCAGGCTGCATCTTACTTCCTTTCGCTAGGCATTGGCAAAGGAGATATGGTGATGTTGATATTGAAACGTCACTACGAATGGTGGATCTCGATTCTTGCTTTGCATAAAATTGGAGCGATTGCAATACCTGCAACGCACATGCTTACAACACATGATATTGTTTATCGCAATAATCGTGCAGGCGTAAAAGCCATTATTTGCGTTGGAGAAGATTATGTATTAGAGCAAATTACGGCTGCAGTGAGCCAGAGTCCAACAGTGAAAACGCTCGTAAGTATTGGTCCAAAGGTACCCGAAAACTTCCATTCTTGGCACGAAGAGATAGGCAATGCTCCTGCATTTGTGCGTCCTTCGCATGTGAACGACAATAACGATATCATGTTAATGTACTTCACCAGCGGTACAAGTGGTGAGCCAAAGATGGTTGCACACAATTATCTTTATCCCTTAGGACACATCACTACAGGTGTATTTTGGCACAACTTGCACGAAAACAGCATTCATCTTACTGTGGCAGACACTGGTTGGGGCAAGGCTGTTTGGGGCAAATTATATGGTCAATGGTTTGCAGGTGCAGCTGTATTTGTGTTTAATCACGATAAATTTACAGCGGAAAAGATTCTCAAAAAGATAGAGAAATACCGCATTACATCGTTTTGTGCGCCTCCAACAGTCTATCGTTTCATGATACATGAAGACCTTTCGATCTACGATTTGTCGTCTCTTGAATACTGCACAACGGCTGGTGAGGCTCTTAACCCATCGGTTTATGATAAGTTCTACAACATCACAGGAGTGAAATTGATGGAGGGTTTCGGTCAAACTGAAACAACTATGACTCTTGGAACGATGCCTTGGCACCAGCCAAAGCCTGGTTCTATGGGTAAACCTAATGCACAATACGACATCGATCTCATTCGTTCTGATGGCTCATCATGCGAAGATGGCGAGAAAGGTGAAATCATTGTGCGCCTCGATAAACATCGTCCTATCGGACTATTCAACGAATATTATCGTGATGAAGAATTGACAAACAAGGTGTGTTGCGATGGAATTTATCACACAGGCGACGTTGCTTGGCGTGATGAAGACGGCTACTTCTGGTTCGTTGGACGCACTGATGATGTGATTAAGAGTAGCGGTTACCGCATTGGTCCATTCGAAGTGGAGAGTGCTTTGATGACTCATCCTGCCGTAATTGAATGTGCTATCACTGGAGTTCCCAACGATTTGCGTGGTATGGTGGTAAAAGCTACGGTGGTGTTGCATAAAGATTGGAAGGATAAAGCAGGCGATGAGCTGGTGAAAACCTTGCAAGAGCACGTTAAACACGAAACTGCTCCCTACAAATATCCTCGTATTATCGAGTTCGTTAACGAGCTTCCGAAGACCATCAGCGGTAAGATTAGACGTGTGGAGATTAGAGAAAAGGACAATAAGAAATAGTATTTCTCAACCTCTTCATT
Organism: Prevotella sp. oral taxon 299 str. F0039; assembly: GCF_000163055.2. GTDB lineage: Bacteria > Bacteroidota > Bacteroidia > Bacteroidales > Bacteroidaceae > Prevotella. The sequence goes on along the minus strand of NC_022111.1, from coordinate 1,442,009 downwards.
ATCAATCGATTGCGAAGAGCACACACATCACATTCTAAAAGCATGCTTATTGCACGGCAAAAGCATTGTAATTGAGTGGCAAAAGCTATCCTTTTACACTGCGAAAGCATTGCTTTTGAAGGACAAGAAAAAATCTCTCAAATAATAATGTCTTTCTAACTTCATTAACTGAAGAATGAGTTGGTAGAAAGAAGTGGCACCACTTGTGGCTGATTTCATTTCTTTTTATCAACTCTTTATTATTTTCTTGCCCAACAAATTAAAAGTGGTTATCTTTGAATAAAATTAAAATAGGAAGGCAAAAGCATGGAGAGTAAGGTTATTTTACTAACGGGTGCAAGTAGTGGTATAGGCTTTCAAACAGCCGAACACTTAGCTAAACAAGGGCATAAGGTGTATGGAGCAGCTCGAAGAGTGGAGCAAATAGAGGCTTTAAAACCTTTGGGTGTGGTACCTTTAAAGCTCGATTTAACCGAAAAAGCAAGTATTGCTAAAGCTGTGGCGCATGTTATCGACCTTGAAAAGCGCATAGATGTGTTGGTAAACAACGCTGGTTATGGTTTATTAGGGGCGGTTGAAGATGTTGAACTGAGCGAGGTTCGAAAGCAATTCGAGGTGAATGTGTTTGGACTTGCATCCATTACGAAAGCCGTATTACCTTATATGAGGGCGCAAAAGCAAGGAACCATTATCAATATATCGTCGATTGCGGGTCGCATTTCGATGCCTTTTTGGGCATGGTACACTGCCACTAAGCACTCTATTGAAGCCTTTAGCGATGCCTTGCGCATGGAGGTTGCCAGCAAAGGAATACACGTTGCGGTGATTGAACCAGGCGGAATTAAAACCAATTGGGGACTTATTGCAGCTGAACATCTCGAAAATAATGCCACGAACAGTGCCTACAAACAACAGGCTTTGAGTGCTGCCCAACGATTAAAGCAACGCTACGAGGGCGCAAGCTTGAGCGAACCCATGGTCATTGCCAAAGCCATTGCCCATGCAGTGAATAGCAAACGCCCCAAAAGTCGCTATCTAATTGGTTTCGGTGCTAAGCCTTTAGCATGGTTACACACTCTTCTTCCTACCCGATTATTCGATTTTATTGCAAAAAGACTATAAACTTATTAAGGGGAAAATAGTCCAAAACCATCTTTACATCGAACAAATATAAAACATTCTATATCTATTTATTCCATCAAGAAAGATATACGAACAAGGAAGAGAGTTTGAAAGAGATTCCATAAACAAACAAGTAAACAATTATCATATTTTACAAGCTACTTTATTTTGTTTTTATTTTATTTTAACTAAACAAGTACGTAATTATTACTTACATATCCTAAATATCAACTATCTTTGCAATAGTTTTTTAATCGTGAAGTTGTTTTCAGGAATAACAGAATAATAAAGAACCAACTTTAAGACACTTCAGAGCTTATAAAGAGCCTTTAGGACCAAGATGTCTGCATATGAAATATGTAAACGAAGAGATTAGACGCCAAGATCGTTTGCTAAATAAAGAACAAGCACTCGACCTTTTAACGCAAACTGAATATGGAATTCTATCGATGATCGATGAAAATGGTTTGCCTTATGGCATTCCTGTTAACCATGTTTGGGACAAAAAGAACTCTATTTACATTCATTGTGCACCCGAAGGAAAGAAGCTTCGTGCAATAAAACATCACCCTAACGTATCTTTTTGCGTTGTTGGTAGAACCAATGTACTGCCAAAGTATTTCACAACTGAATACGAAAGTGCTGTGTTTTTCGGTACTGCTCGAGCGCAATTAGATGATGAAGAGAAAATGAAAGCGTTACATCTGCTTATTGATAAGCTATCACCTGAGTTCAAAGAGCTGGGAGATACCTACGCACACAAGTCGTTTAACAGAGTTGAAATCATTCGAATTGATATCGAATCGTTCAGCGGAAAGGCGAAAACGGCAAAGCAAGTACGCAAAAATTATTAAAACTTTAGGTTAAATACGATAACATAACACTAATTAAAAGAGAAGAGCATTATGAAAGCAAGAATAGATTTTGAACAATGGCCAATCGACTTGTTGATCGATTATGCATTGAAAATACATCACAGAACCATTAGAGAAGTAGGCCCAGAGCTACTTTATCGCATTGGAAAGTTAAGTGCTGAACACGATGATTTGAGCACTATTTACGAGCTATTTAGCGAGTCTTTGACTGATTTAGACGAGCACTTGATGAAAGAAGAGAACATTCTTTTCCCATTAGTAGACGATATTCGCCGTGCAGCTATTGAGAATAAGCAACTCGGAGGCTTTCATTGTGGAACCGTTCAAAACCCTATTTCGGTGATGATGGCAGACCATGTGGGTGAAACCGATCGTCATAATCGCATTGCAGAGCTAACCAATAACTACACAGCTCCAGCAGGTTCGAACGAAGAATATCAAGCAGTTCTCAACGGATTAAAGGAATTTAGAGAGGCACTTCTTGAACATATCTATATCGAAGATGAGCTAATTTTCCCACAAGCAATAACTCTTGAGGGAGAGGTTAGATAAAAATATACTTTTAGTTGCTGCTTTATGAGCGAATAAAGAGGGCACTAAACAAACGAACTTAGTATAAGAGTTTGTCTCATTGTTTTTCATTTCCATTTGTTTGTAGTAGGTTTGTGGTGGATGCAAGGGGCAAACTCTTTCGACTTTAAGAGATGCATTGTCGGAAAGCGATGCATCTCTTGTATGACTATTTCAACGCATCTCACACGCTATTTTCTTTTCTTTCGCCTTCTCTCCTATTCCTTTATTCATCAATGGCATTGTTCTTCGCTTTCAAAAACAATAGGCAGAACAACCAATTACACTATTTTAGTTGCAAAAGTTAATACTTTTGCATTACACTTACATTGGCTTTACAGATCAAGGGTAAAAATGATGAGGTGTAACAACAAAAAAACTCCCGACACAAACGAATGTATCGGGAGACTAATGGTATTATGAATAGCTTATACTATGCTATTTTTCTTTGTAAATTCGATGATGTCTTTGATATAACCAAACGCCATACCAACAACCGTATCAGCTGCTCCATAGTACACAGCAACACGCTCTCCATCTTGTAAAGCAGCGCAAGGAAATACCACATTGGGCACATCTCCTTGTAATTCGTATGGTGCTGCTGGTGCAAGAAGATAAGGTTGAGTGCGATAAAGCACCTTTGTTGGGTCGTTCTTATCAAGAATTGCTGCTCCCATTGAATAGCGGAAACCATTGCAAGTGTTGATAACTCCGTGGTAGAACATCAACCATCCTTCGTCAGTTAAGAAGGGAACAGATCCTGCTCCTATCTTAGTACATTGCCAAGCACTATCTTCAAATGGTGTAACTTTCATTACATTGCGGTGCTCTCCCCAGTATTTCATGTCAGGACTGAAGCTTAAATAGATGTCACCGAATGGTGTATGGCCGTTATCTGATGGTCTACTTAACATGGCATACTTTCCATTTATCTTCTCAGGGAATAGCACTCCGTTTCTATTGAAAGGCAAAAAGGCATTCTCGCATTGATAGAATTCTTTGAAATCGAAGGTATATCCAATTCCAATTGTTGGTCCGTGATAACCGTTACACCATGTAATCCAATAGCGATCTTCTATCCATGTTACTCGAGGATCATATTTATAATCCGATTCAATCATTTCAGTATTACCAGCTTTGAATACAATTGGCTCGTGATTGATTTCCCAATTGATACCATCTTTACTGAAACCAGCAAAGATATTCATTTGAACTGCTTTGTTATCGCAACGGAATACACCAGCAAAACCGCCTTCGAATGGCACAACAGCACTGTTAAAGATACTATTTGATGTTGGAATTTGATATCTTCCAATTACTGGATTCTTTGAATAACGCCACAAAATGTCGGTACATCCTTGAGGTCTTTCTTCCCAAGGCATCAAGTCTTTAGATACTTTCATATAGTTTTTTATTTATTGTTTTTATATTCTTGCTATGTTTTATCTTTTTTATTGCGGTGGTTTGTCTATGTTGTAAAGGGACAAAGCACCTACTATTTCATTCTATTTTATTCTTTATCAGAATGGGTAAAGGGCACAAAATAAGTGACTAAGAATGCTGGAATGGTTGCAATCAATGTGAAGACGAAGAACCATTTATAACCAATAGCATCGCTAATGAAACCACTTACCATACCAGGAAGCATCACTCCGAGATTCATTATGGCTGATGCAAAGGCATAATGTGCCATTTGGTGCTTTCCAGGAGCAATTTGTTGCATCATGAAAAGGGTTAAACCTGCGAATCCAAAGCCATATCCAAAGTATTCGAGTGTAATCATACTACCAATTAACAAACCGCTTTCTGGCTGCACTTGAGATAGGAATGTATAAGCAACAAATGGTAAGTTGAAAATGCAACACAATGAGAATAGGGTGCGTTTGAGTCCGAAATGCGAGATATAATAGCCCGCAAGAACCGATCCAAGCACAAAGGCTGCAGCTCCAAAGGTGCCATAATACAAACCTATTTGCTCTTCATTAAGTCCCAATCCGCCTTCACTTCGTGCTGCTTTAAGGAACAATGGCACGATTTTCATAACGAATCCTTCTCCAAAACGATATAAAATGATGAAGAAGATATAGTAAACAATGTGTTTCTTTGTAAAGAAATTCTTTAAAACTTCAACCAAACGATCGAACGTTTCCTTTGCAGATGCGGTTTTAACTGCAGTTCCTTTACCACTTGGAAGTTGCTTAATGTGATACAAACTCAAAAGAATCATGAGTGTTCCGATAGCAATCATCACAATCATCCATGCGTTTGCAGCTGCCGAGTGCATCACTTCTGCAGTCGCTCCGTCTACTCCTCCGAAGTGTTTTAGTAGTCTTCCTGCTACCCAAACTAATCCTCCTGATGCAACAATCTTAGCAATATTGTAGAAAGCACCTTGCCAACCGATCCACGAAGCCTGCTCTTCTTTGCTCAATTCTGCCATATATACGCCATCGGTTGCAATGTCGTGAGTTGCTCCACTGAATGCTATTATCGCCATTAAGAAGATACATAACGAAAAGAACCATGGTAAATGAAGCACCAATCCCACAAGAAGAAAGCCCAAACCAGTAACAAGTTGGGTTAAAACAACAAAGAATTTCTTTGTTTTATACATCTCTAAAAAGGGGCTCCAAAGGAACTTTAATGTCCAAGGCATCATGATTAACGAAGTCCAAAAGGCAATTTGTCCATCGCTAATACCCATTCCTTTAAACATTAAAACGGACACCATATTAAGTACTACGAATGGTAATCCCATCGCAAAATAAACACTTGGCACCCAAGTTATTGGGCTTTTTGATGCATTTTCCATATCTTTAATAGATTGTAATTCTTGTTTTTATAATGCAAATGTAGTCTTTTTTTTTGATTTAGCGCAATCACAAAGCTTCAAAAAGTATCATTTCCACAATAAAAGACATAGAAATAGGATGCAAAAAAAAGAGAGCTACATTCTTAATAGTTCTCTTCTTAAAAGACTGTTTATTGTCCTCCTAGGCGTGAAAAATAAACAATTATATCTTCCCACGATTTAAATTCATCGCTACCAAAGGTGATAACGGTACCCAAGAAGGGAGCGTCTTCATTGGTAGTGATGAGATAATCTCCATAAAGTAAGCTAATATCGTCGCAGAGAACCACGTGTTTATAGGCAGGAACGCTAAGATATTGCTCAATCCATTGTTGCTTTTCTGCTGTTATTTCTGGGTGATAAGGAGCCGAAGGGACAACAATCACCACATTATAGTTGACTAAAAGCATCTCATAAGCCTTCATTAAGCTCGATTTAGGCTTTGCATAAGCATCTAAAAGCGTTTCGTATGAGATGTAAACAACAGGCGGTTCACGTTGTTCTTGCTTGTTATCTATCCAGCGAATAACAGGCAATAACGAGTGAAGAGCCACCTTATCTGTGAGTCGATGACCTCCATGAAAGCTAATAGAGTTAGTATAATACTGTTCAAAAAGGTCAGAACAGGTAACAAACTCATCTTCATCGCCAAACAATCCATACACCCTTTGTTGCTCATCGTTTGTCACTTGTGTAAAACATTGTGCCGTAACCTCATCAAACTCCTTTACAAGTGCTTTGGTAACGATAAACTCTTGCACTCCATCTTTGCGTGGATTTTGAAACACTTGCTTACCCATATGCCCGTGTTTACTCATCGTTTCGCCCATTCTAAAGGCTGGATTCACTACAATACGGTCGTAGCCGTAAAGCATTTCGGTGAACATTCCACCCATAGAAGTTCCTATTATGAGGTCGGGTTGTTCGCTTTTGCAAAGTTCTCTCAGCATATCTAGTGCCTCTTGAGGGTGCAACGGCAAGTCTTCTGCTATGATTTCTGCTTGTGGCATTAATTCTTTTAGTAGATGAACTGTGCCCGATTGAGCCGAAGACATAAAGCCATGAACATACAAGACCTTCTTTCCTGCCATCAAATTAGAGGCATTATTTAATTGTGATGTTTGCATATCACAAAGTTACTACATAGTAATGAAACGACAATAGAATTACAAAAGAAAACTATCTGATAACGAAAAAGAGGACAACCTCATAACTGATTGCCCTCTTTATATGTGTGTTTTAAATGTATTACACTTTATTCTAATGCGAAGTTATAACCCACTGTGAATTGGAATACACTATTTTTAGAATCTAATAGAGTTGTTGCACGGGTAATACCGAAGTTATAACGTCCGTCCAATACAAGGTTTCCAGTTGTATAAGAAACACCAATAGGAATTGATAACTCTAATGTTTTAGCTGCATCTTTATATTCCCAAGGGCCAACATCATACTTACCAGTAATGTTAAAGCTTGGTTGTAGGCCTAAACTTACAGCAAAATTATCCATAACATACACATTTGCAAGAACAGGGAAAGTGATATAATTGAAGTTTGCTGTAACCTTCTCGTTCATTGTTGCATTGATTGTAGGTAACTTAAAACCATTTAACTTAGCTCCTTGAACAGAATATAAAGCTCCAACACTAGCAGAAACGATGTCAGTTAATTGATATTCTGCTTCAGCACCAAGTACAACACCAACCCGAGGGGTTGTATTCATATTTGTTAAGTCTGCAAAGTTCAAACCAATCTTTGGTCTAACAAGGAGTGTTCCAACGCTTTGTTGAGCAAAAGACACCATACTTATTAGGGCAAAAGTTGCCATCAAAATTACCTTTTTCATAATCTTATCTTTTCTATTATTTATAATTTAATTTATTATCTCTATGATTATAGCAATCTTTTCTATGCTTTCGAGGTTGCAAAGGTATATTCTTAAAATGTAATGACATAGTTTACAGCAGTTAAAAAACAATAAGCTGTCTTTCAATCCCTTTATTTATAGGCTATTTTACGTGAGATATAATATATTTAGAAGCATCCATATAGCCCCCTTTTTGTTTGATATGCTCTATCAGTTTCTTAAATATGGTGTTACGACTGAGTAGTGGTTCGTAGCCAGTTATGAGCATTTGTTGTCGTGCTCGAGTTAAAGCTACATTCAATTTACGATCGATCACCACCGCATCTTCAACGAAAGTATTACTTGTTAAGAAACTCATTTGATACTGGTGTTGTATGGTAAACGAGTAAATAATCACCTCTCTTTGCGAGCCTTGATATCTTTCTACCGTGTCGATAGATATTTTTTGAAGAGCCTCAATGCCCAGTTTGTCTATCTCTTTGCGAATCATTGCAATTTGATTGCGATAAGGAATGATGATCCCCACCGTTTTATTAGGATCGAAACAATGCTCATATTGCTTATACACTCGTTCCAATAACAAGGCTACAAGACGTGCTTCATAGGCATTTGTCTTATCGTTTTGCTCTAAAACACCATTCTTTGGAGATGGAAAGAACATTAAACGATGTGCTTTTAGAGCCTCATCTAGCTCGTCTACTGATGGAGCTTGATAGTTTAAACGCTCTTCTTTTTGATGCGGAAGGGGTACAACTGTGAGCTGTTCTTTTGCATAAAAGCTATTAGAAACAAACTCTGCTAACTCAAAATGCATACGTCCTTGATAGCGAAGCGACCCAATAATGGAGTGATTGTTGTGTTTCCGAGCCTCTCGCAATAAGCGTTCAAAGAGCGATTCACGGCAGTTCATCAAGCCAATATCATTCAATAAAGGTTCTTCTACTGCCGATTCTTCGGCACTTTGCCTCACCACTGCGGGCAATTGTTTATGGTCGCCCACCATAACAAAACGTTCGATGGCGAGCGAATGCGATGCACTATGACTATGAGCGGATAGCAATCCAACGATAGACGACTCGACTATCTGCGACGACTCGTCGATGATGGCTAACGAGAAGCGTTTTAGTGCGAACAGATAAGGCTTACTTTGCAAAGTTGAAGTGGTTGAAACTATCACCCGAGCAGAGGTTATTCTGTCTCTCACGTCGCTCAATTTAGGGCACTCGTCTACCACTCTTTCGATAAAGAAAGGTGCAAATTTGGGGTCAGCAGCATCGCTATTGCCCAAGCGAATAAAGTCTATTTGGGCAGAACAAAGCATCTCACAAATCTCGTCTACTGCCCTATTGGTGTAGGAAAGCAGCAATACCGACGCATTAGGAGCGGTGAGTTCTTCTTCAACCATAAAGCGAAGTGCCATCGATGTTTTTCCTGTTCCTGGTGGACCGATGAGCAAATAATAGTCGAGAGCTTGCTTAACGCCCAACAAAATATCGTAGTATGCAGGGTGATAGCTTTTTGTTAGCTGTTTGGTTGCATCGCTACGAGGTTCTAAAACACCTAAAAGTAGGTTCTTTCTGTCTGCTGGTGCAGTGATCATCTCGTGCAAACTGCGGATAGATGCAGTGAAAGCCGAATCTGAACCCACATGTTCAAGAGCAAAGAAAAATTGATTTGAAGGATCTTTCTCAAATATTTCGTTATGCTGTTGCGCATCGTTTAGGCGCACAACAAGTTGTTCTTGAGCTATACTTACAAGTGTTCCTTTATACAATATTGCCCTTGTTGCCAGTGGCTTCTCATCTTTTAAATAGGTATAAAGGCACACGCTGTCGCCCTTTCTAAAGTTAGGAAGGAAATAAGGGTCGTGCTCTGTTATCTCGAATGTAAGTAGATCTATTCCCGAAGTAGCATCGCTTCGTTCTTTCTTCACAATCACTAAGCCTGTATAAATATTGCCTGCGTCTCGCTTTTCGCTAAGAGGCATACTCCAAAGATCGGCTTGACAGCCTCCATGTCCTTCGTTTTCGCTTGTTTTAGACGATGCTTGTTCACGATAAACAAAGGTCATCATGCGGTTAAAATAAGCCTTTTCGAGGGGCGAAAGCTGTTGAAGTGGTTCAAGAACACAATTTTGTTGAGGTTGAATATAACGCTGATAAAAGGGCGATGTCAACTTGTTTGCATTGAGTGTAAACGGAGTTAGTTCGTTTAGAACACTGCCAAAGCCCTGCTGTGCCACTGCTATTTCGTTGACAACAACACGATTTCTAAACTCAATTGCTTCTCTAAACAACTGCTGATAGTAGGCAACTACCACCAAACCGCCAGGGAGTGGGTATCTAGAGTAGAGCAAACGAATGTCGATGTCGTTGCGTCCGAGGCGGAAGTTGTGCTGCAACACACCATAATATAAAAGCAATTGCACATAATGATCTTCCTTTTGATAGCTTCCATACTTGTTAATTATGCCCCGTTCGATATTGAAATTGCCTCCAGACTTTTGCTCAATCAACAGCTTAAAGTCTGTTGTCATCAAGTCTACACGTCCTTGTATGCCCAGTTCTTCACAAATAAACGAAGGCTCGAGAATAGCTTTCGATTCGTCGAAAGACGTTTCTTCGCTGTGAAAAAGTTCGTTTACAATCTGCTTAATATTAGCACTTTGTTGCTGTGCGCTATGCTTAAAGTCGTCGCCCACGTTCATATCACCACACGTGCAATATTCAAGAGCCTTCTTACTAAAGCTCTTTTTTAGACTAGCTTGCCAGCTATAATGCTCTTTTTTATTGATGATATCGTCTAATGCCACACCACTATAATTACCAAGAAGAATGGCTTTTGAGTTGGCAGAGGGCGAAAGTCGATTGTAAGTGTAGCTTAAAGGATGATGTCCCCAATCGGTAAAGCAACGAGCAATGGAGCTAATATCGAGCAAAAAGTCGGGATTTACCACCACAAGAGCGGTTTCTATCACATCGTTTTCGACGTTGCAATCGAGCAAATTCACTTGCATTCCTTCTTTCAATAAGGTAGAAAGATATAGAAGATGTGGCTCGTTGAGGGGCACTATCATCTCTTTTATATCTTCGAACTGCTCGCATCTCACCTTAAAAGCATCGCTTTGCACCGAAAGCACCAAGGCTCTTATTCGGCGATAGTTGATTTCTCGTTTGGCTTTCGATGTGTAATAAACCCGTGGAAGCAGGTGATTGAGGCGGGTGGGAATGGCTGTTTGGAAGATGGTTGAAATGAAAATGGACAAGGCACGAGCATGAGATAGCAACTCTTTTGACGAGAATTGCATTCCTGTTCGGGTTTCGCTACGCATTTTTTGAATAGCTACCACGTCTCGTAAGTGCATTGAATACTTGCGAGAAAGATAGTCGACCTGCGAAAAAAGATTACCAAACAACTCTCTATTGTTTGACAACGCCTCTCTACAAGCTAATTTCAAGGTATCGTAGAGCATACCTGTTACCTCGGGTGCACGATGTTCGTCGAGCTGAATGAGGGCAACAATGCGGTCGAAAAGTTCTTCTGCAATAATCATTTCTTATATATATAATAAGGTGTAAACCTTTGAATATCGAAACTGCCTAAGTGGTTTTGGGGTTCAATGTAGATACAAAGATACTACTCTTAGGCGTGATTACGACTCTAAATGCTGATCTTTTTCAATGCAAAAACTACTAAATGAGTGGTATTGTTAGGGCTTATGATAGTCGAAAACGATATAAATGTAGGGGAAAGACTATCATCTCACTACTTTCAAGCATTACCTGTGCATTACGATGAGTTGTTCGTGAAAATTTAAAAGCTATGCTTTTCACTTGTAAAGTCAATGCTTTTAGAGCGCAATTGCATTGAGTTTGGAGCGTAATTGCACTGTTTTTAGAACACAAGTGAAAAGCGGAATGACGCAAGTACATAAAAAAATGTTGCACTGCAGAGGCTTATTCTCTCGCAGTGCAACACATATTCTGTTCTATTTGCTAATACTTTTGCTTATAGGTCGTCTTCAAGTGCGGTGCTCTTTGCATAAGCAGTGCTCTTTGCTTCAAAGAAATCGGTTTTCACCATGTTTGCATTTGAATATTGAGACACCCATCGCATGTTCTCGGGTTCGGTTCTATTGTCTTCGTATAGATAGTCGAATCCAAGACTATGCCAACGCAAGTTGCCCAAATAACGAATATAATCGTCTACCATTTGAGCATTCAATCCTTGAATATCGTTACCTATTACGTATTGACCCCATGCTATTTCTTGCTCTACTCCCTCACGCATCATCGCCTCATATACGGCTACTTTATCAGGAGTAAACAAGTCTGGCTCTTCTTTTTTCAATTCTTGTATGATGTTACGGAACAACCATAGGTGGGTATTCTCATCACGATTGATGTATCGAATCTCTTGTGCTGAACCCGACATCTTGCCATTTCTACTTAAATTATAGAAGAACATGAAACCACTATAGAAGTAAATTCCTTCAAGAATGTAGTTGGCAATGCAAGTTTTTACAAGGGTATAACGATCTCTTTTCTCGTGAAATTCGTTATAAAGGTCACCAATAAAGGTGTTTCTTTTCAAGAGATGCTCGTCGGTTTTCCATTGATATAGAATATCGTTACGCTCTTCGGGCGAGCAAATGGTATCGAGCATATAGCTGTAACTCTGACTATGTACGCACTCTTGGAAGGCTTGTATGTGCAAGCAAAGATTCACTTCGTTGGCTGTTACATATTCTGTTAGCGAAGGAAGGTTGGTGCTTTGCAATGAATCTAGAAAGACTAAGAAACTTAAAATCTTATCGTATGCTGTGCGTTCTGCCTTATCGAGCTTTGGATAATCTTTGGTATCTTGAGTTAGGTTGATTTCTTCTGGAATCCAAAAGTTATTCATTGCCTGGCGATACCAGTCGCTAACCCATTGATAACGCATGTTGTTAAAGTCGTTAAGGTTGGTTGTGTTGCCTCCAATCATACGTCTTAAACGCAAATCTGTATCACCCATTGGGTTAAAAAGGGCGTTTCTTTTAAGCTGGTCCATATTGTTTTATAGGATAATTGTTTGTATGTTTTAAAATTCTTTATTGTCTTTCTAAGCCAAAGGCACCTCTATTGATTAAGAAGCGCAACTTTCACATTCTTCAACTTCAAGCGATTTGCTTCGCACATAGTAAATGGTTTTCACGCCACTTCGCCATGCAAGTAAGTAAAGTTCGAGCAATTGACGCATTGAAAAGTCGTTGGTGATGTATAAGTTTTGGCTTTGTGCTTGGTCGATATGACGCTGACGAACACCTGCAGCACGCACTGTCCATTGCTGATCGATGTTATATGCGCTCTTATACACCCAGAATGTGCGATCTGAAAGTTCTGGTGCTACACGTGGAAGCATTGCTCCTTTCTTTTCTTCTAGGAAGAATCGTTGCATAACAGGGTCGGTTCCTGCGGTAGTTCCTGCAATAATACTTGTACTTGATGTAGGTGCTATGGCAAGAAGGTAAGCATTTCGCATTCCTTGTTCTTTCACTTTGGCTGCAAGAGCAGTCCATTCAGGCGATGTGTAGCCACGTTTTGTGAAATATTCTCCTGTTTGCCAGTCGCTGCCTTCAAAATATTTGTAGCTTCCTTTTTGCTTTGCTATATCCGAACTTGCCTCAACTGCAGCACGATTGATGGTTTCAAACACCTTATCTACAAAGTCTAAGTGTTCTTGACTCTCCCACTTTATGCCACGAACAGCAAGCGCATGGTGATAACCACTAACACCTAAACCTAAGCTTCGATAGCGTTGGTTGGTGATTTGTGCATAAGGTAATGGATAGAAGTTGATGTCTATCACGTTATCGAGGGCACGAATAACGGTGCGAACGACGTCGGTTAATTCGCTTTCGTTCTCGAGTGGCAAATGACCTAACGACAAACTTGCAAGGTTACATACCACAAAATCGCCTGGTTTAGATGCTCTAACTACAACAGTATCGCCATCGTCGGTTTTCACTTCGGTAGAAACGCTTTCTATCTCCGACATGTTTTGGGCAATTTCTGTACAAAGGTTAGAACAATAAATCATACCTTTGTGTCCATTTGGATTGGCTTTATTAACGTGATCTCTATTGAATGTGAATGGAGTTCCAGTTTCAACGGCAGAACGAAGTACTAAACGTACGATGTCTTTAACGCTTAGTGTACGGCGAGTTAATCGTGCATCACTCACACAATCAATGTATCTCTTCTCCCATTCTTCACCATAATAATCTTCAAGGCAATAGCCTTTTATACTTAATATCTCATTAGGACAGAACAAATGCCATGGTTGATTGATATCTTCTTGAGCCATTTTCCAGAACAAATCGGGATAACATACGGCTGGGAAGATGTCGTGTGCCTTCATTCTGTCGTCTCCGTTATTGGTTCTTAGCTGTAAAAACTCGGGTAAGTCTTTGTGCCAGACATCTAAATAAACGGCAACTGCGCCCTGACGCATACCCAATTGGTCTACTGCAACGGCTGTATCATTCACCAATTTCATCCAACGAACAACTCCACCTGCAGCGCCTTTAAATCCTCTAATCTTTCCTCCTGCAGCACGAACCTTACCGAAGTACATTCCCATTCCACCGCCAAACTTACTCACTTGAGCAAAGTTGTCGAGACTTCTGTATATTCCTTCGAGGCTATCGGGAACGGTATCGATGAAACAACTTGACAATTGATGGAATGGTTTACGGGCATTTGACAAGGTTGGAGTAGCCATTGTCACTTCTAACTTACTAAGAATATCATAGAATTTGTTTACCCATAACATTCTATCCTCTTTCTCATTGATTGCAAGGTGCAACGCAATACCAAGATACATCTCTTGTATTGACTCGATGGGTTTGTTGTTATAGGTGCGAATGAGGTAGCGTTTCATTAATAAATCTAAACCAGAATAGTTTAGAAGGTCATTACGCTCTTCTTTGATAAAGGTTGCTGCCTGAGCGATTTCTTCAGGCGAATAAGAGGCAAGAATATAATCTCCGTATAGACGTTCGTCGGTTAAATAACGCAATTTATCGTAGAACGAGTGCACACCCACAGAGTCTTCGAAAGCCGCAATGCTTCGATTGAGCTTGTAAGACAATAGACGTGCGGCTATGAACTCCCAGTTTGGAGCCTCTTGAGTAGTCATTTCTACAGCTGCTTTCACCAACGCTGACAATTTATCAGCTTGCTTCATATCATCTTTACAGAAACTTTTAAACTTGTCTGAAAGCAATAATAAACTATATTCTACACTGGTATAATCAGATGATATCTTTCTTAATATAGGCTTTAAATCCTCGTCTTCTGCATCTGCAACTATGTTATTGATTGCATTTCTACGCTCTGTGCGCTGAAAACGGAAAAGAATGTAGCTCTTTGCTTCATCATAAAAGCCGTTCTGCATCAAGGTTTTCTCTACCTGGTCTTGAATACTTTCAACATTACGCATATCCGAATGCGTTTCAATGAACCGCTCAACGGCATCTACCATTTCGTTAATTAGAACAATATTTACTTCTGTTCCAACACTTGCAAAGCTCTTTTGTATTGCGACGGCAATTTTGTTCTTGTCATATTGCTCAACATTGCCGTTTCTCTTTATTATTTCCATGAAATTAATTAACTACTAATAAGATACCAATTCGAGTGTAATTGTTATCCGCTTTAATTATTAAACAATTGCTACAAAGATACAAAAAGTATATCATCTTTCAACATATTTTTACGCAAAAAGATGCCTTTTACAAATCAATATCCATTCCATATAAATTAATATACCTAACAAGCACAACATAACAGAAGCATTCTTTTACACATATTTATTAATATAAAGGATCTATCAAGAACGCAAAAATGTTAATAATAAATAAATATACACAAGCAAACACAACCATATCTCCTTATAATAAAAAGAAAGTAATACCTTTGTAGTCCGATTATTACGGGGCTAAACTTAGTAACCCCTGTGTAGAAGTGTTAATAGTTGATGTTTAAGGCCAGACACAACGGTTAGTGAATCGACTGCACAAAAGAATTAAAAACGTTTTTTAGTAGTAATATTTAATCAAAAGAATGAACACTTTAAGTTACAAAACCATTTCCGCTAACAAGGAAACGGTAAAGAAAGAGTGGGTAGTTATCGACGCAACAGACATGGTAGTAGGTCGTCTTTGCTCTATTGTTGCAAAGATTTTGCGTGGTAAATACAAACCAAACTTCACTCCTCACGTTGATTGTGGAGACAATGTTATCATCATTAATGCCGCAAAAGTAGTATTCACAGGTAAGAAAGAAACCGACAAAGTGTATACACATTACACTGGTTATCCTGGTGGACAACGCTTTAACACACCAGAAGGACTTCGTAAAAGACCAAACGGTGTAGACAGAATCTTACGTCATGCCGTTAAAGGAATGTTACCAAAAGGTCCTTTAGGACGTGCAATATTGAAGAACCTCTATGTGTTTGAAGGTACAGAGCACAACAAAGAAGCTCAAAAACCCAAAGCAATAGATATTAAACAATACAAATAAAGACGGTAAAAGATGGAAATGATTAATGCAATTGGTCGCCGTAAAAGTGCAGTAGCACGTGTTTACTTAACAGAAGGAACCGGCAAGATCACAATCAATAAAAAAGATCTCGAAACATATTTCCCATCTGCAATTTTGCAGTATGTGGTAAAACAACCACTTCAACTACTTGAAGCAGAAGGAAAATACGACATCAAAGTAAACCTCGATGGTGGAGGTTTCACAGGCCAAAGCCAAGCATTGCGTCTTGCAATCGCTCGTGCATTGGTTAAAGTTAACGCAGAAGACAAGAAGTCTTTGAAAGATGAAGGATTCTTAACACGTGACTCTCGTGTAGTTGAACGTAAGAAACCAGGTCAACCAAAGGCTCGTCGTCGCTTCCAATTCAGCAAGCGTTAATATTCGACACGCTGTTTATTTCGCCGATAGCAGTAACTTTTACAATTACGATTGTCATTATGTTGCAGCACCATCGACCGAAAACAACAGCACCCTTCTTCGCTTTTCATTCGTAAGAATACTGCAAATACGAGGTAATAACTATGCTTTTATCTCCTAAAAGCAGCCATATTACAGAACAAAAGCATAACAATTAAAGAGAAGGAAATCATCATGTGGTCACCAACAACGCCCATGATAAAGTTTAGTATCTAAACCAATAAGACCCAAAGTCATTTCGCAATGCACCTTGCTACTTATTGGCTGATCCTAAAAAGGAATTAAAAAGAAAGTAAACAATTAAAAGAAAAGAAAAAATGTCAAGAACAAATTTTGACCAACTATTGCAAGCAGGTAGTCATTTTGGACACCTTCGCCGCAAGTGGAATCCCGCAATGGCTCCATATATCTTTATGGAACGTAACGGTATTCATATCATCGACCTTAACAAAACAGTTGCTAAGGTAGACGAAGCAGCAGATGCTTTAAAGCAAATCGCTAAGTCAGGTAAGAAGATTTTATTCGTCGCTACTAAAAAACAAGCTAAGGAAATCGTTGCAGAAAAGGCTTCTAGCGTTAACATGCCATACGTTGTTGAACGTTGGCCAGGTGGTATGCTTACTAACTTCCCTACTATTCGTAAGGCAGTTAAGAAGATGACTAACATCGATAAATTGATGAATGACGGTACATTCTCTAACCTTTCAAAGCGTGAATTGCTTCAAATTACACGTCAACGTGCTAAGCTTGAAAAGAACTTAGGTTCTATTTCAGATCTTACTCGTTTACCTTCTGCTCTTTTCGTAATCGATGTTATGAAAGAACATATTGCGATTAAAGAAGCTCAACGTTTAGGTATTCCTGTATTTGCAATCGTTGATACAAACTCTGATCCTCGTCTTGTAGACTATGTTATCCCTGCAAATGACGACGCAAAAGATAGTATTGATGTAATTCTTACTGCTTGTTGCTCTGCAATTGCTGAAGGTTTAACAGAGCGTAAGCTTGAAAAAGCAGACGAGAAAGCAGCAGCAGAACAAGCTGAAGTAGCTGCAGATGCTAAACCAAAGCGTGCTCGCAAGGCTCGCAAAGAGGAAGCTCCTGCTACTGAAGAGGCTGAAGCTAAGACAGAAGAATAATTATTTTTGTCCATCACATCACGTGGTGGACATTCTTTGAATTGACAAACAGCGGTTTCAATAACAATATATTCATTTCAGAAATACGGTGTTTGTCAATTCTTTTAACAGAAAACATTAACTCAATAAAATAATAAATACATACTATGGGTGTAACAATTGCAGAGATTCAAAAGCTTCGTAAGCTTACAGGTGCAGGTCTTGCAGATGTAAAGAAAGCTCTTGTTGAAGCTGAAGGCGATATCGATCGTGCTATAGAACTTGTACGTGAAAGAGGTTTAGCTATTGCTGCTAAGCGTTCAGATCGTGAAACTTCAAACGGTTGTGTGCTTGTTAAAGTACAAGATAACTTCGGTGCAATGATCGCATTAAAGTGCGAAACAGACTTCGTTGCTAACGGAAAAGACTATATTCAACTAACTCAAGACATCCTAGATGCAGCGGTTTCAGCTAAAGCTAAGAGCCTTGAAGAAGTACAAGAACTTACTCTTGCTAATGGCAGAAAGGTTGCTGAAGCAGTTGCAGAGCGTTCAGGTATCACTGGAGAAAAGATGGAATTAGATGGTTATAACTACCTTGAAGGAGAAAACATCTACACATATAACCACCAAAACATCAACGTTCTTTGCACAATGGTACAAACAAACAAGCCAGCAGAAGCTCAAGGTCACGCTGTAACTATGCAAGTTGCTGCTATGAACCCAGTTGCTCTTGATGAAGCAGGTGTACCTCAAAAGGTTAAAGACGAAGAGTTAAAGGTTGCTATTGAGAAGACTCGTGAAGAGCAAGCAGCTAAAGGTAAGAACCTTCCAGATGCTATGTTACAACAAATTGCACAAGGAAGATTGAAGAAGTTCTACAAAGAAAACTGCCTTCTTGAACAAGAATTCATTCAAGATAGCAAGCTAAGCGTTGCAGAATATCTTCACCAAACAGATAAAGATCTAACTGTAACAGCATTCCGTCGCTTTACTTTGCGTGCAGAATAAGCTTACAAGAAGATTCTAATTCAGAAAAATAATGAGTGTTTAAATGGCGTCTTTCGCTTTAGAAAGATACGTTTAAACACTCTTTTTTTATACCCTCTCCCCTCTTATGGCTATCCTTTTTCGAAGAAAGCAACACCACTCTTCGCTTATATTCCATTCCCTTCAGTCCCGAAAGAGAGCCTCACCCTCCCGCAAAAGCAGTCCTTTCACACCGCAAAAGCAATCCTTTTACCATGCAATAACAGTCCTTTTGCATCACCAACTCAATGCTTTTATAACTCACCCACACTTTCTTTTGAAATAGAATCGCTTTCCTTTTGCAAGAAAAAAACTTTTCAATAAAGTATTTAAATTTGTTTAGTTTAGAAAAAAAATCGTACTTTTGCCTAATAGAACAAGATCTATTTTTAATAAAAGAATCTTGGATTAGTGCTGGTTATCTTCATAAAATTATATAGAATGACATGATACCACAAGTACTATACCAACTTGCAACATAACTATTGCTACTCTACATCTTATCAAACATAACTTAAATAGTAATAATGGCTACAGTTAAGCAATCTTTTTTATCTAATATTATAGGAAGAGATACCTATAATAAAATTAAATCCCATGCAAAGACAATTATAGTTCCAGGTAGTTGTATCCTAGCTATCATATTATCTTTTTCATTATACTTTCATTGGGGGTTCATTAGCAACTTGCTTAATTTAGTTACTGGTACTTCACTTCTTTGTGTTGCATACATTGTAGCATTAGTAGTAAAACTGGATATAGAAGTTGATGTTGATGAACCAGAAGACTGTTATTGGTCTAAAACAGAAAAGAAGCCAAAGCCAATAAAATATAAGTTTACCATAGTTTGGGGGAGTATATTAATTATTTTTGGTATTTGTGCAATCTACTTCAGCAGCCAATATAGGAAACATTATGCTTTTGAATGTGAAACTTTCCTTGTGGATCATCAGCTTGAAATATACCATTTAGATTGTGGCAGTGATTGTAAAGCTGCTGCCAGAAATGAAGACTTAGAAGAAATGCAAGGTTATCAGATAGACGATTCTTATACTTTTTGCGATTTCTGTAGAGAATGGAGTGAGGAAATGGAGGAAGAATATAATTCAAACAGATATAGATAATATGGATAAACTACTTAATAAAATCGGTGCAGGTCTGGCATTAGCTTTATTATTATGCTTATTTCCAATGCCTTATGGGTATTACACTTTGATAAGATTTACTGCTATGATAATCTTTGGATGTATGGCATTCAACTTCTATAAGAATAAACAAATAGTATTTTGCTTAATAGCAGGTTTCCTTTCATTGCTATTTCAGCCATTTTTCAAAATGGCTTTTGGTAGAGCAATATGGAATCTGATAGATGTTATTGTGGCAATATCATTATTTCTACTATGGTATAAAAACAAAAATAATTGATATCTTAACGTGAGTTTGACTAATTATAAATATCTATATAATTAGTGATTAGTGAAACTTGTTGTAACTTTAAGATTACATTATTTCCATTTTAAAACCCATGCACGAATTCTCCTATAATAAAAAAATATCATTGGAAGAAAGAAACCTATATTACCAAGTGTAAAAAACGGGTCCTTCAGGTTATGACCAAATACCACATCACTCCACTCTGCGACTACATTAAAGATTCCCCATATAAGAATTCCTATCCCTAAAGGCTTTAATACCAATCTTAATTCTCTTGCTAATATCTTACATATGACATATATAGTATGAGCTATAATGTGTTTTGTTTTTTCTTCCATGATTCATTTTGATTTATTTATTGCAATCCATTTCATATGATTATGTTAATCATTATTATAACATGAGTTCGACGAATTATAAGTGTCTATAAATTGGGTAATTAGCAGAATTTGTTATAACTCTAAGGAGTTAATTACAAATAGCTACAAAAATCGCAATAATCATTGAGGGCAAAGATACTGAAATATTTTGTATGGCAGATGACTTCTGTAAGTTTTTTTGATGCAATAACAGCCCTTTTGCATCACCAACTCAATGCTTTTATAACTCACTCACGCTTGCATCAAAATAAAATAGCTTTCTTTTTGCAAGAAAAGACTTTTTTATTATATTTGTAGAAGAACTTTACTTAACTAACAAACACTTCACAATATGACACTAAAAACGCCTAAAAACAATTGTTTCAAAACGAAATTAATTCTATCAGTCCTTGCATTTACCGCCCTTATAAGCTCTTGTTCTATTGGAGGATTAACCTCCGACTACAACAAACTCACTGCAAAAGAGAAACAACGAGTGGTGAAAAGCTTTGGAGATATCGACCAATTGAAAGCCGACAACACCATCTATCTTGTAGAAGTTCAGCAGATTAAAGACTATTGCAACAAGCACCAACAGGTTGTTATATACGATTATACTCCCTATTGCGGTAGCAGTGCATGCATGCAAGTAAACGATTTTGTGGATATGTGCAAAGCAAATGGCACCAATCCGTTAGTTATTGGCAATACTTTTGGGGGACTTGCCGACACAAGAAAAATTGGAATTCCACTGCTCATGATAGACCCTCAGCCCTTAGGTACAAAGTGGAGACCACGATACATCCGCCTTTTCTATAACGAATTGATAGACAGTAACTCGCCAGATCAGCCCCAAGGAATTTACTTCTCGTTTCAAAACGGCAAACATATCGGCAACTTTAGCTCGTGCAAAGAAGCCCTCGAAGCTCTTAACATCAAAGATGTAAAAACATTGCAGAAGCAATAATTGTTATTGTTTCGCATAAAAAAGAAACAAAAAACGTATCAAAGATGAAAGTAAACACCTTGTTTTACCCATAAAAAGACATCTAAGAATGAAAAGAAATCAAACTCAAAGCAGTCGTTTTGCTATCCTACACATTTTTATTGCACTTGGTTTTAGCGCCATTTTAAGTTCTTGTCACATTCTAAATAAAACCGATGATTTTTACTTTCTACGACCAGAAGCACAAAAAAGGGTTACCCCAACCACTGGTTCTATCGACGAGTTAAAAGACGACAGGGCAATATATCTCATCAATGCACAGCAAGTGAAAGACTATTGCAAGCAACATTCAAATGTGATTATCTATAACTTCTCTCCATCTTATACACTGTATAAAAATCTAAATGCAAACGATTTTGTAGATATGTGTAAAGCAAATGGAGTGAACGCATTGCCTATTGCCAACTCGTATTTAGAACTTGACAAGGTAAGAAAATTAGGAGTTCCAATTCTGATGATTCATCACAACACTTATAAAACAAACAAATGGCGACGCTACACCAAGCTGTTTTATAAAGATGTAACCAACTCTAACAAGAGAATAAACAATTCTAAAAGATTCTTTTCCTTTAAAAATGGAGTTTATATAGGAAACTTCTCCGCCTACGAAGAAGCACTCAAAAGCTTACAATAACAACAAACGGCTCGCTCGAAATGCACATGTTGCAATGACGAACGAGCCGTTTATTCTTTTAGTTCGATAGGTATATAAAAAGAAAAACACCACAGCTCTCAGCGAGCTATGGCGTGTTTCTATGTTTAACATTTTAATTTCTATTTGGTATTGAATGTCTCACGACGTCCAAGTTCCTGTTAAACAATCATGTTTTTTACCTTAAACTAATAACTAAAAACATAAATCTATTACTACTAACCTAAACAATCTATTAACCTTTTGACAATGCAAAGGTAGCAACTGAAGTTCATTCGTGCAAGAGTTTTCATGAAAAACATTCACAAAAAGTGGATTACTTGATTATAATCAATCGAATGTTATCGTGCACAACCTTACGAAAGGTAAGTTATTTAACACAATATCTATCAAATTATAAATTTTAACATCATCTCTTTTAATTGCTCTCAAGATTACCTTGACAATTATAGCAAATACAAAGAAAAGCCACCTAAAACTACAACATTTTGCATTTTAGGTGGCTTTTTCTTGTTTTTGATAGCGAACAGACCTATAACACGTCGGATAAATGCCGTTCGATGTCTATTCCTCGCTTCTTATCTTCATTGTTTAGACTCAGCTTAATCAATCGTTCTACTACGTTCATCGCCTTTTGGGTCGAATCAATTAAAGAGCGTTGTTTCATCACTTCGCCCATAAGAATGGCAGAAAAGATGTCGCCTGTGCCAGGAAAACGAACAGGAATTTCATCATATGGCAAGAAAAAGAAATCTTTATTGTCTCTTTCTTCACTACAACCCACCACGCACATTGTGCCATTCACCTTCACACTTGTGATGAGTGCAGCCACAGCACCTTGTTCTTTTAGTTTCAAAAGCAAGTCTTTCGCCTCGTCTTCACTAATTCCTTCGTCCTTAAAAGGCGTGTCGGTTAAGAAACAAGCCTCTGTATAATTAGGATAACACACATCTGCCACGGCAATAAGATGTTTCATCATCTCAACCGTTTCGTGCGAAATACCATTATACAAACTACCATTATCTCCCATAATAGGGTCTACAAAGATCTTGGTTTTCTTCTTTTTCTCGCTCAAACAATAGTCTGCCACCAGCTTAGCCTGCTGTTCTGAGATAATAAAACCTGTGGCAATGGCATTAAACTCAAAGCCCAATTGTTGCCAAATGGGAATGACCTGCTGCATATAGTCGGTAGTTTCGAGAATGCTAAACTTACCATAATCGAGCGTATTAGACACCAATGCGGTTGGAAGATTGCACACCGAGTGCCCCATATACGACAAGATGGGGAGCATTGCAGCCGTTGCCACTTTGCCCACTCCAGGCATATCGTTTATTAAAAGGATATTACTCATTTTCTTATCACTATTTTTTTGAGTTACTATTCTATTGCGTTTATATATAATAAGGTGTAAAACTACATTACGAAATACTCCTCTTTGCTAGTTTATATCGCTCCTCGTAGGTTGAAGATGTTATTAAAATGCTCACAAAATGAATCTAAACATAAGAAATACTCGACCTTTTCGAACGATACAGGAGCAATGAAAGGTAGGCGAAAAATATCTTAATACAAGAAAGAACTACCGCCAAGAAACTCTCTCAACAAACTTGTTGGAGGAATTTCGTTATCGTGTATGGGTGTTACATACTTCAAAAAGCCCAACAATCGCAACGCTTCCGAATAGGCATTGCAGTTTTGTGGCACTCTTTCTAACAAGGGTTCAGCCTGCGAACGAATAACAGCAAACTCGAATAACATCGCTGTATTGAACATCACATCAGCCTCTTCTTGATAAGGAAAAATCCATTTTTCCTCTCCATCTCGCACCGATTGCCATCTATCGATGGTGTTTTCTGCCGACGCATTGCGGTATTTATAGTCACGAATAATGCGTCGCAAAAGTCTATTATCTGTGGTGGGAATATAGTTATGGTCGTCGAGTAGAATGGTTGTGAGGGCAGAAATATACACTTTAAAGAGCGAATCGCCAGGCAATTGAGCGGTAAGATCGGGATTAAGAGCGTGAATGCCCTCAATCAACAACACGTTATCGGGCTTTAACTGCACAAAATCGCCCGTTTCTTTCTCACTCTTTCCCGTCATAAAATTATATCTTGGCAATTCCACTCGCTCACCATTCAGTAACATTTTCAGCTGTTTGTTCAACAAATCAATATCAATAGCGTGCAAATGCTCATAATCAAAGTCGCCATTAGACTGCTTTGGGGTTTTATCTCTATCGACAAAATAATTGTCGAGCGATAGCTCTACTGGGTGAATACCATTTGTTAGTAACTGAATAGACAAGCGTTTGCAGAATGTTGTCTTGCCCGATGACGATGGACCAGCGATTAAAACCACTTTAACATTGTTGCGTTGGGCAATTTCATCAGCAATTTTTGCAATACGTTTCTCTTGCAATGCTTCCGAAACTCGAATCAAATCCGAGCCTTTTCCCTCTTCCACTTTCTCGTTAAAGTCGCCCACTGTGCGCACACCTAACAAGCCTTGCCAGCGATGATGCTCTCTAAACATCTCGAACATCTTATCTTGTTGAATCATAGAACCTAAGACTTCAGGATTAGAAGACGATGGAACACGAAGCAGAAGTCCATTCTCATAAAATTCTAATCCAAAGAGATAGAGCTGCGCAGTGTTAGTTAAAAGCGATCCATAGTAATAGTCAACATAATCGTCGATGGCATAATACACGTTATAAAGCATACCAGTGCTTTGCAATAGCTTCACCTTTGCCTCGTCACCTTTCTTTTTAAACAACGCAATAACATCGTCGGTGGGTTGCTCAAAACGTCTTATGGGCATCTTACAATCGATAATTTCTTGCATTCGTTGCTTAATTTTCGTTGCATCTTCACTCAAAATGGGTCTGCCAAGTTGTACATCACAATAATAACCATTGCTAACAGGGAACTCAACAACCACCTTACTACCTTTATATAGATCGTGAACAGCCTTACAAAGAACAAAGAACAAAGTGCGTGTATAGGCTCGCATACCCGAAGGAGAAGTGATATCTAAGAACTCAACATCTTTATTTCGATATACCCTATAATGCATTCCCTCTACCTTATTATTCACTTTAGCAGACAAAGGTCCGTGAATCATTTTCAAATTTAATTTTGGGAAAATATCAAAAAGAGTACTTCCAATTGTAACATTCTCATTTTTTTTATTATTTTTGCAATGTATTTGTATCAATTCTGATATGGACATAATTTTAAACTGTTTAGGAATAAACACATATAACATTCTACACAAAAGAGTAATAACTTTATTACTCTCCTTGCTTAGCATATCTCTAAGCACAAAGTTAGCAAAAAATAGGGTAACAAATACACAAAAATAGACAACAAAAACAACACTATGTCAATTTTAATTATTTTAAAGTCAGTAGGAGCATTAGCACTACTTATCTATGGAATGAAGGTTATGAGTGAGGCACTTCAAAAGATGGCAGGTTCTCAACTACGCCACATTTTAGGTGCAATGACCACCAACCGCATCACAGGTATGCTCACTGGTACATTCATTACCACTGCCGTTCAATCATCAACAGCCACAACTGTAATGACCGTTTCATTTGTAAATGCAGGTCTTCTCACCCTTGCTCAAGCCATTTCAGTAATTATGGGTGCCAATATTGGTACAACATTCACGGCTTGGATCATGAGTGCTGGATTCTCATTCAATATGACTTCGGTTGTATGGCCCGTCTTTTTAGTCGCAATCATACTTATTTATACAAAGCGTTATAGGTATGTTGGCGACTTTCTTTTTGGTATTTCGTTCATGTTCTTCTCGCTCGGAATACTTAGTATGTCAGGAAAAGAGATGGATTTGGCACACAATGAGACATTGATAAAGTTCTTTGCCTCTTTTAATCCAGATAGTTATTTCACTATTATTATATTCGTATTAATTGGTACCATCCTCACTTGTATCGTTCATTCATCAGCCGCATTGATGGCTATCACCATGGTTTTATGTACAGGAGGAGTGCTTCCCATCTACTTAGGCATTGCTCTTGTGATGGGAGAGAATATTGGAACAACCATAACAGCGAACCTTGCAGCTCTAACAGCTAACACACAAGCACGCAGAGCAGCCTTTGCTCACTTGTTCTTCAATTGCTTTGGTGTCTTCTGGATTATGTGCGTGTTCTATTGGTTCGTTGATATGGCCTGCTCATTAGTGGGTGTTAACCCTTCAAGTGAAAGCCTAGATCCTGTTCGTTTGTCGTTTGCTTTGGCAGCATTCCACACTATGTTTAACGTAACTAATACCTTTATTCTTATTTGGTTCATTCCACAAATAGAACGTATAGCATATTTTATCATCAAACCAAAGAAGAACGACGAGGAAGAAGAGTTCCGTTTGCGTTTCATTCAAGGTGGTATTATGGCTACTCCAGAGCTTTCTTTATTCGAAGCTCAAAAAGAAATTACCTCTTTTGCAGAGCGTATTCAGCGTATGTTTGGCATGGTTCGTGACCTTATTCACGAGAAAGATCTTACAAAATTCAATAAGCTCTACTCTAGAATAGAGAAATACGAAGACATTTCGGATAACATGGAAATCGAAATTGCAACGTATTTAAATGGAGTGAGTGATGCACATCTAAGTGATGAAACTAAAGGAAAAGTGAGAAGTATGATGCGTCAAATCACCGAAATTGAAAGTATTGGCGATAGTTGCTATAACATTGCACGTACTATTCACCGCAAGTCAGAACAAAAAGAAGACTTCACTGAAGAACAATATCAACACATTCATCAGATGTTTGAATTGACTGACGATAGCTTAACGCAAATGAATATTCTCTTTAATGGTCCTAAAGACCGCATGGATGCTCATCTTTCATTCAACATCGAGAATGAGATTAACAACTATAGAAACCAACTTCGCAACCAGAATATCAACGACATCAACGAACGTAAATACACTTACGAAATGGGTACGCTATATATGGATATCATTACAGAATGCGAAAAGCTTGGCGACTATGTTGTAAATGTGGTAGAAGCACGTTTAGGCTTACGCCAAAAATAAAAGATATCGAAACAGAATAGAATGTTCATAAAAGAGATTGCTTATTATTTTGAGCAATCTCTTTTAACTTTTATATTTCATTATTCTTGCCATACTTTAAACCAATAAAAGACTAAAATACCAAATCTAGGTATAAATTACGAAACAAGCTTTTGCATAATCCATAAAAAACAGCTATATTTGCTTGTTAAAACAATAATAAATTCGTTCTAACTATTGAAAAAACACACCTCTTAGTTCTGCATTCTTTGTCGTAAAAAGGCGACAAAAGTCATTATATCCTATAGAGGTTGTGCTACAATTAAATACGGTATAGCAACGAATAATTTCAAGATCGCAAATGAAATCATACGATATTAACACCTATCTCAAGGACATTTACAGTAAATATCCAGAGAGTACAAAACGTCCAATCATCGGAATTACAGGAAATATAGAAGGTAATGATGTCCTTATTCGTAATCCTTATTGCCAGCAAGTGATAAAAGCAGGAGGTGCACCAGTCATTATTCCACCCACAGAAGACCCAGAAACAATCATCAATATTCTTGATTCTATCGATGGAATTATATTCTCAGGTGGTAGTGATTTCAATCCATTATGGAGTGGTGATGAACCTTCTCCACATTTAGGGCACATCAATAGTAAAAGAGATCATTTTGAATTACTCACTTCTCTCCTTTCTCGTAACCGACAAATGCCTACTCTTGGAATCTGTAGAGGAATGCAATGCATTGCCATTGCCTCTGGGGGTAAGGTTGCACAAGATATCGAAGA
This sequence comes from Prevotella sp. oral taxon 299 str. F0039, assembly GCF_000163055.2. Classification (GTDB taxonomy): domain Bacteria; phylum Bacteroidota; class Bacteroidia; order Bacteroidales; family Bacteroidaceae; genus Prevotella. The sequence continues at coordinate 1,414,269 of NC_022111.1, read as the reverse complement.
AAGCCGAAAACTTGCCGCTAAGAGCTTGCTTTCTGATGGAGAAGTGGTGCGTTTAATAAAACATAGTCAAGATGCCGATCGTGAAGAATACACCCACTCTATCGACATCGATCCTCATTCTATTCTTTATTCTATCTACAAAACAAAGAAACTCTTTGTTAACTCTTTCCATCATCAAGCAGTAAGTTATATTGGTCCTAAGCTAAAAATCACAGCAAAGGCTAGTGATGGTGTTATTGAAGCACTCGAAAGTACCGAGTTTAAGCCTTTCCTAGCAGTGCAATGGCACCCCGAATGGTTAGGAGAAGATGGGGTAAAGCTATTCGAATGGCTCACTACCCAGGCACAAGAATATGCTCAAGCCAAAGCTCTTCACAACAAAATTATCACCCTCGACTCGCATTGCGACACCCCAATGTTCTTCGATAAAGAAGAAGTTGATATAACCAAACGTTGCAAAGAAGTTCTTGTTGACTTACATAAGATGGCAGAAAGCAAGCAAGATGTAACCACGATGGTTGCTTATTTGCCTCAAACAATAGGAAACGAGAACTTTAAAAACAAGAATACATTTGGTATTGACAGTCCTAAAAAGTATGCAGACTTTATCTTCGACAAGGTAGAAAGCATGATTTCTAATCATAAAGACTATGTTTCTATTGCCAAAACACCTTTCGAAGTGATGCAAAACAAGTTCGAAGGACGCCGTTCTATTATGCTTGCAATAGAAAACGGCTTGGCTCTTGAACGAGACATTGCCAACGTTAAGCATTTTGCTGAGCGTGGAATAAGCTACATTACCTTATGTCATAATGGTGATAATCTTATCTGCGACAGTGCGAGAGGAAGCAAAACACATGGTGGATTAAGTGCTTATGGAAAAGAAGTAGTTGCCGAAATGAACAAATATGGCATTATGGTAGACCTTAGTCACGCTGCAGAAAGCACCTTTTTCGACGTGCTAAAGACGAGTAAAGCCCCCATTGTGTGTAGTCATAGCAACTCTAAAGCATTGTGCGACGTGCCAAGAAACCTCACAGACAAACAACTTTTAGCTCTAGCAGAACACAACGGAGTGGCTCATGTCACCCTATATAAGGGTTTCCTAGCAAAAGATGGCAATGCAACAATCGAGGATGCGATGCGCCATCTCGACCATTTCATCAACATAATGGGCGTCGACCACGTCGGACTCGGCACTGATTTCGATGGAGATGGGGGCATTTTAGGTCTAAGAGATTCCTCTGAACTCATCCGTTTCACAATCTTTTTACTCAGAAAACGATATTCGGAAAACGATATTAGAAAGATTTGGGGTGGCAACTGGTTAAGAGTGATGGAGCAAGTTCAAAAGATAGGCAAACGATAAACTAAATAATCGCAATATCTGTTGTGAGCAATTATATTACAATCAACAACAAATGAAAAAAACAACGATGATTAAAATAGGCGCAATTGTTGTGCTGGCAGGAGTCATAGGCGGGTATTTCGTAAAGCAAAAAACAGCAAAGCCTGTTGAAGAAGAACAGATTACACAAGTGAATGCACCCGTTTTCAATGCCGATAGTGCTTATACTTACATTGCAGAACAATGCAACTTTGGACCAAGAACGATGAATAGCGAAGCACACGAACAATGTGCTCAGTGGATAGTGAACAAGTTTAAGAGCTTTGGTTGCACTGTGTCTGAACAAAAAGCAACGCTAAAAGGCTATGATGGAACACCGCTAAAAGCCACCAACATCATGGCGCAACTCAATCCAAAAGCCTCTACTCGCATCCTGCTTTGTGCGCATTGGGACAGCAGACCATGGGCAGATAACGACCCAGACAAGGCAAATTGGAAGAAACCTGTTATGGCAGCAGACGACGGAGCCAGCGGAGTTGCAATGATGTTAGAGCTTGCTCGCAACTTAAAATCGCACAACTTAGGTAACATTGGTATCGACTTTGTTTGTTTCGACGCTGAAGATTGGGGCACACCCGAATGGGTTGAAAAAACAAACGATGAGGATACATGGGCTTTAGGCGCACAATATTGGTCGAGAAACCTACCCAACAACTACACTGCTCGATACGGAATACTTCTCGATATGGTTGGAGGTAAGAACGCAAAATTCTATATTGAGCAAGCATCGATGACTTATGCACCCGAGATTGTTGCCAAAGTGTGGGGCGAAGCGGCTAATGCTGGATATAGTAATGTATTTATTAACCAAACAGGAGGAGCGATAACAGACGACCATATACCTGTTAATCAAATTGCAAAGATACCTACTATCGACATCATTCCATATTATCCAGAGATGAGCCCTAATATTTTTGGACCAGTATGGCACACCGTAAACGATAATATCAACAACATAGATCGCAAGACTCTCAAAGCTATTGGACAAACGGTGATGAATGTTTTGTGCCAAGAAAAGGAATAATTCGATACTCTCTCCTCACCTATTATAATATATAAGGTAGAGATGTGAGGTAGAAAGTCGATACAACCCGCTCTTCACTCCCTTTCTTTTAGACCCTAAAAGTGATGGTTTAGGCAGACAAGGGCAAGACGATTGGGTTTTGAAAGATCGAGAAATATTCTTCATCAACATCATATATTGAGAAGAAACACGATAAATGATAATGTAAAAGATAGGCACTATCCTTTCTTTTACATTATTTTTTTGCCCATTCTCTCCACCCTTGCTCTACAAAAGCTGTCCTTTTGCCATGCAATTACACTGCTTTTATCCTCTAATTGATGCCCTTTTACTCGCTAAAAGCAATGCTTTTACAAGCGAAGGTCTGCACCATCGTTAAACAAAAGGATTGCGAGGGAACATATTTAACGATGAAGCCAGCAACCATTCGTCTTTTTATTTATATATTTGCACTATCGTCTTATCGATAAAAAGAACGACACAAGAAGAGCGAACACACCATTCGTCGGACAAGATTCTTGTGTTTCAACAATGCAAATGCCCCATTAATACAAATCAACTTACAGATGAAAGAAGGAAGAATCCTATGGAAAAGCAGTGCAACAATCGTTGTTTTATTGGCTATTCTCTTGTTTGGTAGCTGTCAAACCACCAGCAATCGCCTCGTTGTGGTAGAGCAAAAAGAGCTTTATGGCTATGTAAACGATAAGGGCGACACCATCATTCGCTGCATTTATCCTATGGCTTTTACCGATACTATCACCCACATTGGCTTTGTGTCGGATAGCAATGGCGTGATAAAGTGCTTCAACAACGAGGGCAAATTCCTTTTTAATGTGTTCCAATTCGATAACGGACCCGACTATCCTGTCGAGGGTTTGTTCCGAATAGTGGGCGAAAACAACCTCATTGGCTTTGCCGATACACTTGGCAACATTGTTATTGCACCCCAATATCAGTTTGCTCGCCCTTTTAAAGACGGCAAAGCACAGGTGACAAACAGCGGAAAAATGATGAGAGATAATAGTAATGTCGATGCACATGAGTATTGGCAGTCAGACAACTGGCAGGTTATCACTCGCCCCTAATAGACTTATTTCCTTCTTTTCAAAGCCTCTTCGTCACCTAAAAGCACGCACCTCGCCTTGCACCTCAACCCTATACAACTTGCATTTCTCCCTTATTTATCTTCATCTCTCCCCCCTATTGAAGAAGTATATTCCTCTATTTAAAGGACGTGCAAGCCCCCTCCTTGTCTTCTATTCACAACCCCATCTCTCCTTCTTCACATCATTTCGCCTTTCTCTTTCTTACCCTTTCATCATTAAAAACACTATTCTCACCCCTAAACCTATCCTCTTTACCTTCTAATAACACAACCATTGCTATATCATCATCGAACTAAAATAAAAGACATCTATGTTCTTTACCTCAAATTAACAATAATTTTACTTATTATTTATAATTAATACTTAACTTTATAACACAACAAAATTTTATTATTTATAATTCAAAATTCACCCAAAAGATGAAGTAATTTTTATTTAGTATTGCGCTATTATTAGCTTGTACAATGCAAATTAGCGCACAATCATTCAACGAAGATCAATTAGAAGGAGAATGGATCTCTAATAATGACGGCATGGAATACGATGATTACTTAGGTTCTATCCAGAAAATAACACTTGGAAACTTTATGGATATACGCAAAGATTATGCTTATTACCGCTCTGGTATGATTTCATATAGATGGACTGAAAAGACAAAAGAAGCAAATACACACCTCAATCGTTTTAAGAGAAACGACACAGAAAATATCCTTGACTACTTTATTATAGGCAATGACAGACTTCATCTCATCATTGGCGACCAGTTTTCTTTACGTTTCAAAATCTTAGAGCTTAGCAATAACACTCTAAAACTACAGACAAAGAAGGGCATAATGACCTTTACGAATACCCCAACTGGCGTTCAAAGCTTGAAAGTGAACACTGAAATTGCAGAAAAAGCACGCTACAACATCAACGGGCAACGCCTTAGTCGTCCTGAAAAGGGAATCAACATCGTGCAAATGAGCGACAACTCTGCTCGCAAAGAGGTTGTAAAATAAGCATACATACACTATAAATACTATTGACCAAAAGCGTCAATAACACTTAGTAGAGAACATATTATCTAATAACGTTAGATAGTATGTTCTCATACTTTTTATATAATGCGAGTTCTACAGATTCACCTTACATGGCACGACTTCTACATTGATGTTGTGGACTGTCAGTAGAATTCTCTTTTTCTCATAGGTTTTAGTCTATATTTGACCATCATTGAATCAAAAAAAATGAAAAAACTTGTCTATTATAAAAAATAATTCTGTAAATTTGTCTCTACTATCATAACAGCTTTCACTTGTAAATTATTAGAACCATGTTAAGAATACTACTAAATAAAAATAAAACTACAACACTCTTAAAGAGTAGAAAGGAGGCTCAACAATAAACAAATTAATATTTCCATAACTATTCAACCTAACAAATGAGTGTTCTTTATAAGCTTCACTCATATCCCTAAACAATTAAGAACTAACATCTATGAATAAATTTAAAGCGGTAAAAGTGAAAAAAGCAACCTTTATTTCAGCTTTATTTCTTTCCGTATCTGCCAGTATGATGGGACAAAACCAAGTAGTAAAATTAGAACAAACTACTATTCCTGTTCATCAACTTATCAGTACGATTGAGAAACAAACAAACATGTCCATAGATTATGGACAAAACACCTTAGATCTTGCCAAGCAAGTGAAAGTGAATTCCAAAACAGTAAAACTTAGTAATTTGCTTGATGCCATACTCAGTGGCACAGGCTTAGATTATTCAACCTCTGGACGTCATATCGTTATTACAAAGTCTGAACCTCAGAAAGTCCAAAAATCTACTCAAAAGCAGACCATAAAAGGACGAGTATTAGATACTAATGGTAATCCGTTGATTGGCGTTACCATAAAAGTAAAAGGCACAAGTAATGCAGTAATTACCGACTTAGATGGAAACTATAGCATAAATGCTAGCTACGGAGATATACTCGAATTCTCTTATATTGGTTTCACAACAAAAGAAGTTCGTGCAAATAGTAATCAACTTAACCAAACACTTCAAGAAGACTCTAAAGAGTTGAATGAGGTTGTTGTTACGGCTCTTGGTATTAAGCGTGAACAAAAAGCGTTATCATATAATGTACAAAAAGTTACAGGCGAGGATCTTGCTGTAAATAAAGATGCTAACTTTATTAACTCTTTAAATGGTAAGGTTGCTGGTGTAAACATCAATGCTTCTTCATCAGGTGCTGGTGGAGCATCAAAAGTTGTGATGCGTGGTACTCGTTCTATTATGCAGTCAAGCAACGTATTGTATGTTATCGACGGTATTCCTATGTTGAATACAGAAGGTAGTGGCGGAAGTGGATTTGAGTCTAGAGGTACATCAGAAGGCATTGCCGACTTAAATGCCGAAGATATCGAATCTATGTCTGTATTAACAGGTGCTGCAGCTGCAGCTCTTTATGGTGAAAAAGCCTCAAATGGTGCTATTGTCATTACAACAAAAAAAGGAGATATTGGACGTACTCAGATAACAGTTTCGCAAAGCACAGAATTCTCATCTGCTTTTCATACTCCTAAGTTCCAAAATAGATATGGAACAGGCTCAGGCCTTCGAGATAATGGTATAGAATCATATAGTTGGGGTAAGTTACTCAATGAAACTAACTACATGGGATATAATCCACAAAAAGACTATCTCAAGACTGGTGTAATAACAACAGAAGCCTTTACTTTGTCTACAGGATCAAAAAACAATCAAACATTCCTCTCTGCTAGTGCATTGAATTCTGCAGGAATCATTCCCAATAATAAATATAATCGCTATAACTTCACGGTACATAACACGACAAACTTGCTCAATGATCGCATGACTCTTGATCTTGGTGCAAGCTATATTATCCAAAATGACCGTAATATGATAAACCAAGGTGTCTATAACAATCCTTTGGTTACAGCTTATCTTTATCCTCGTGGCAATGATTATCAGGATATGGCTATGTTTGAACACTATGACACAACTCGTAAAATTTACCTTCAAAATTGGAATGGTCTCATAAGTGAGTTGGTTGGTCAGAACCCATACTGGATCAATTTCCGCACTCCTCGTACGAATAAGAAACATCGTTACATGCTCAATGCTGGATTATCTTATAAATTTACCGACTGGTTGAATCTTTCAGCACGCATACGAATAGATAATTCTACAAATACATACCAAGAAAAGTTCTATGCATCAACTTCAATGACGCTTACAGGAAGTAACAATGGTCTTTATGGTGTTCAGGAATCTAATTACCAACAGACTTATGGAGATGTACTTGCCAATGTAAATAAACGTTTCTTCAATGACCAACTATCACTGGCAGCGAATCTTGGTATATCGCTTTCAGATATGAAGCAAAATATGATTGGCAATAAAGGTCCTATCGATGAGAATCTCATTCCAAACGTGTTTAATGTAATGCAGATTAATCGTGCACGACTTGTTCCTGAGCAATCAGGTTTCCACGATCAAACTAAATCTCTATTCTCAAGCGTAGAATTAGGTTGGAGAAGTCAATACTATCTAACTCTTACAGGACGTAATGACTGGCCCTCAATGCTAGCTGGTCCTCATTCTAACAAGTCATCTTTCTTCTATCCATCTGTTGGTGGCTCTTGGATTATCTCTGAATCTTTTACGCTACCTAAACAAATTGATTATCTAAAAGTACGCGGTTCATTTGCATCTGTTGGATTATCATTCCCTCGTTGGTATGCAAATCCCAAGTACGTATGGAACGAAAAGAACAGACAATGGAGCAATCAGACGACTTATCCTGTGTACAACCTAAAACCAGAACGTACAGATTCTTGGGAATTTGGTCTTCAGACTCGTTTGTTTAAGCACTTCAACCTTGACTTGACTTATTATACAACAAAGACTTACAACCAGACTTTTGACCCAAAGATTTCAGCTTCTTCTGGTTATAGTAATATGTATATTCAGACAGGTAATGTAAGCAACTATGGTATAGAATTAGCTGCTAGTTATAACAACACATGGGGTAAATTCTCATGGTCATCTAACTATACACTTAGCATAAATCGAAATAAGATTAATGACCTCGTTACCGCTTACGTTCATCCTCAAACAAAAACACTCATCACGATAGATAAACTTGATGAAAATGGTATAGGTGATGCACATTTCATTTTGAAAAAAGGTGGCACCCTAGGCGACCTTTATTCTCTTTCTGACCTCCAACGCGATAGTAATCGTAAAATCTATGTAGACAAAAATGGTAAGGTTTTTAAAAATACCAATGTAGAAGACATTAAATTAGGATCTATTTTCCCCAAAAGCAATATGGCTTGGCGTAATGATTTTTCTTGGAATGGACTAAACCTTGGCTTTATGGTTGCTGCTCGATTTGGTGGTATTGTTTATTCTGCAACTCAAGCAAATCTTGACTATTATGGTGTATCAGAAACAACAGCTAAAGCCCGAGATAATGGTTTCATTTCGATCAATAATGGACAAAATTATATTAATCCAGAAACTTGGTATACAACTATTGGTGGAAGTGATGGTATCCCACAATATTATACATATAGTGCAACAAATATACGCCTACAAGAAGCTAGCTTAGGTTATACTTTTAAGAAGAATGTATTCTTTGGTATAGGAGAACTTAGTGTATCTCTTGTTGGTCGCAACTTGTTAATGTTCTATTGCAAAGCACCTTTCGATCCTGAAACAACAGCTACTACAGGCAACTACTATCAAGGAATCGACAAATTTATGATGCCAAGCACTAGAAATATTGGTTTCAACATCAAACTCAAATTCTAATATCTGAAGTAATGAAACAGATGAAAAATATTTTAAGCCTAGCCTTGTTAGCAACACTTTTATCTACTACAGGCTGCACAAACGGCTATGAAGACTTTAACCAAGATCCTTATGCTGTAACGAAAGAAGAGATGCAACGCAACGCTTATAGCTTAGGCGCAGCTCTCATTAACCTTGAAAATTGGGTTATACCTACCGATGTAAATACAAATCAATTCACAGAATGTCTCTGTGGTGGTTCTTATGGCGGATACCTAGCAGATAGCAACCCAGGATTCCTTGGAAAGAACTTTGCTCAGTATAATACTGCAAATAACTGGGACCGTGTCCTTTTTACTGATTTTATCCCTAAGCTCTTTATTCACAGCAACGAGATCTATAACATAACTGAAGAAGCAGTACCTCGCTCTATAGCTCAGATTATAAAGGTTGCAGGTATTCACCGAGTAACAGATGCTTATGGTCCTATCCCTTATTCAAAAGTGGGTGCTGATGGTAAAATTACAGCTCCATACGATTCACAGGAAGAAGTCTATAACCGCATGTTCGCACAACTTGATAGTGCAATCACTGCCCTTACCTTAAACAGAACAAATGACTTTAAGCCCGAGGCAGACCATGTATATGGTGGAAAAGTTGAGAAATGGATTAAGTTTGCCAACTCATTAAAGCTCCGCTTGGCTATACATATTTCAAAAGCTGCACCAGCAAAAGCAAAACAAATGGCAGAAGAAGCAGTAAGCCAAATGGTAGGTGTAATAACTAGCAATAGCGATAATGCTGAACTTTCAGTATCTAATACAAATCCATTTTATGTTGTAATGCACGAATACAATGGTGTAAAAGACAATCAGGGAGACTCACGTGTGAGTGCAGATATCCTTAGTTACATGAATGGCTATAACGATCCTCGTCGTGATGCCATGTTCACACAATCAAAGTTTACAAATGCAACCAACGGATTCCATGGACTTCGCTCAGGTATTAATATTCCCGATCAAGCTATTTCTAATTTATATTCCAACTATAAGGTTACAACAGATTCTAAACTTCTTTGGATGAATGCTGCTGAAGTTGCTTTCCTTCGTGCAGAAGGTGCATTACGTGGTTGGTCTATGGGAGGATCTGCTAAAGATTTCTACGAACAAGGCATTCGTTTATCCTTTGAACAATGGGGTGTAAAGGGCGTAGAGAACTTCTTATCAGACAGAACCAGTACCCCATTATTGTATACAGACCCTACAGGTTCGAACTCATTTTCAGGTACAGCTTCAACCATAACCATAGCATGGGACGATGCTGCATCTATGAACACAAACCTAGAACGTATCATCACACAGAAATGGTTAGCTAACTTCCCTTTGGGTTTGGAGTCTTGGACTGAATATCGTCGCACAGGTTTTCCAAAGTTAATGCCTGCTGCGGTTAATAATAGTGGTGGCATTGTAGATAGTGAGCGAGGCGCACGTCGTCTTTATTATCCTCAAGAAGAACGCCTTAACAACTCTGCTAACTATAATGAAGCTATAAAATTGCTTGGTGGTCCAAACACAATGGCAACCGATGTATGGCTAGCGAAGTAAGAAGTTTATTCTATCATTGAAATATAAACAAGATAATAACAAAATTATGAAATATATCATTCAGCATTTTATACATGTAATCAGTTGTTTTGTAATGATATGCTTCTTGGGAAGTTGCGATACAGATATAGAGTCTGTTAGTATCACCCCCCCAAGTATACAAGAACAAAATCCTGAATTATACGCACAATATCTATCAGCATTGCGCACTTATAAAGGAGGTAAACATAAAGTCAGTTTTGGTTGGTTTGATAATAGCAAAAAAATGCCCTCTTCACAAGGTCAAAGCATTATTGCTGTACCAGATAGCTTAGATTATTTAGTGCTTACCCACCCTGAGAAACTAAATAATCGTGAATTGTCAGAAATAAAAGAAATAAAAGAAAATAAAGGAATTCATACTTTATATGAAATCAATTTTATTACGATAAAAGAAGCTTACGAAGCAGAGAAGAAAGCTTTCGAAGACAATCCCAATAATGCAGAGAAATCATTTTCACCTGATTTCAAAACGTATTTGGTAGACAAAGTACAGAAACGTTTAATGCTTTGTACTCTGTTTAATTATGATGGTATAGTGATGACTTTTCTTGCCAAGACCAAAATATATATGACTGAAAAAGAAAAGCAAACACAAAGAGCACATGAAAAAATCTTCTTAGGAATTGCAAAAGACTGGAAAGAGCGTCATACTGAAAAGGTTCTTGTACTAGCAGGTAAGCCTCAAGAGGTTGATGATAAAGAAATATTTAACTTATCCAACTACATTATCACTCCTTGCCTCACCTCTACAAGTGTTAGCGATGTTGCCTACACACTCATCAAAGCAAATGTTGAAGGTATCCCTAGCAATAAACTCATCCCATTAGTAGCAATGCATAGCAATGATCCTGCAGACCTTAAAACAGGATATTGGGGTAAAAAACATGCCGCTATTGGAACAGCCAACTTTATTGCTCAAGAACATCAAGCCTACCAAGTTGCAGGCTTAGCAATTGATAACATTAACAACGATTATTATCAGGTAAGATTTGTATATCCCATTATCAGGGGAGCCATTTCTATTATGAACCCTATTGTTAAAAAATAGACATTATGAAGAATATAATTAAATTTTATCCTCTGTGGTTAGTTGCACTTACGTTAACAGCCGCCTGTCAATCCAATAATGAAGAAAACTTTTCTAACAAAGCATATATCAATGCTAAAGAAATGACTTCTGAAACAATAATTAAAGGAAATGTTGGAACTATATCCAAAACTATCACTATAGCTACAGCACGCCCCGCAGAGAAAGAAGTAAATGCACAAATTATTTTTAAGCCATCACTTTTTTACACATATACTAAGAGATACTATACAACGGCAGAATTACTTCCTAATAACTGTTATAAAATTCTTGAGAAGCAGTTGATGATTAATAAAGGTTCTGTCAAGAGTAATGAGGCTAAGATTTCTTTCTTTAATTTAGGAACATTAGATCGTTCTAAGACTTATATATTCCCTGTAGAAGTAGAGACCGAAGATATAGATCTCCTAGGGTCTGCCAAAGAATACTACTATATATTCAAGGCAGGTGCTTTAATTAATGTTGTTGCAGATATTCAAGACAACTATTTGGAAATATATCCTTGGAAAACCCTAGGACGTATTGACCACATGAAGCAACTAACAATGGAAGCACTAGTCTATCCTCGTGAGCTTGATAAGCTTATTTCCACTATCATGGGTATTGAAGGTAAGTTCCTTATGCGTATTGGTGATGCAGGTTTACCACCTAACCAACTACAAATTGCAACGCCCAACACAAACATTACTGATAGCAAATTGCAATTGAAAACAAACACATGGCAACACGTTGCCCTAACCTATAATGAAGATGGTGGAGAAATAAAGATCTACATTAATGGAAAATTAATGTATGAGGACGAACGTAGTATCGGTTCTATAACTCTTGAGGGAAATGGTTATGACCGCAATTTCCTTGTAGGAAAATCCTATGACGATAAGCGTGACTTAAATGGTTGTATCTCAGAAGCTCGAGTTTGGGATGTTGTTCGTACGCAAGAAGAAATAGCTTCAAGCATATATAGTGTAGATCCCACAACTCCTGGTCTTGTTGCTTATTGGAAATTTGATGATAGTTCTACACTCACAGTAAAAGACTATTCTGGAAATGGAAATGACCTAAAAGCTAATAAGACTTTAACATGGAAACCCGTTTCATTACCAGCAACTAAATAACTTTAGATTACAACAAAGATGAACAAAAAGTTTTTAACCATAATAAAAGTTGCAATTGGAATCATACTAATTGCAGGCTTAACAACTGCTTGCTCGAATTCAATCAACGTGCAAGGAGTAGATGAAGAAAATTATAGCACTCCAGAAAAACAATTAGCTTATCTCACAGATAAGTATGGAGCAAGTATGCGCGATTCACTTCTTTTCAATGTTAAAGGAGCCACTAACTTCTATGTAAATGTAACTACAGCATCAACAACCAAGCAAGAATATTCTCTTTCTTATGATGCCACAGTTCTCAAAGCTTATAATGATAAAAACAAGACCAATTATCAAGCATTACCAGAGGATTTAGTTACTATAGAAGGAACTCCTGTCGTTGAAGCAGGGGATATAAAATCTAATCCTATAAGCGTAAAATACAACACTGCTAATAATTTGGAAAAGAATGGTATCTATGCAATCCCATTACGTTTGAATAGTGCACAAAACCAAATTTCAAAAGAAAAAGGTGAATTTGTACTTTTCGTACAAGATATCACAAAAATGCCAAACTGTCACAAACATAATGGTTTGCAAGTAATCAGTTGCATGGAAATAAACGACTCTAATCCTCTTTATAATCTCTGTTTCACATTGCAAGGCACTGGTCAATATTTCTTCGACCAAGTAATTCTTTTCTCTGGAAACATTAATTATAATTTGGAAACACAAGAGGTTTACAATTATAACAATGAAAACATCTCTCATGTGTTACAATATAAAGAGAAGTATCTTGAACCTTTACAGCAAAAAGGTATGAAAGTTATCTTAGGTATCTTGGGTAATCACGACCGTGCTGCGATAACCAATCTATCTGTAGAAGGTTGCAAACATTTTGCACAAGAATTAAAGGCAAAGGTCGAAGCCTATAATCTTGATGGAGTATTCTTCGATGATGAGTATTCTAACACAGGTGGTAGTTATCCTGGATTTGTATCTGGTGGTAATGCTTCACGCCTATGCTATGAAACTAAAAAAGCAATGCCAAACAAACTTGTTCAGGTTTATGTGTATGGCGGAACTACAAACTTATATAGTGTTGAGGGAAAGCAACCTGGAGAGTTTGTAGATTGTGGAATTCATGATTACGGAGGCACATCTGATTTAAGCAATAACTATCCAGGTATGCCCAAGAGTGGTATGTTCTTAGGATCTGTTGAATGTGCGCGTAACTATGCATCTCCATCTAGCGTTTATGATAGAATAAAGTCCGAAGGCTATGGCGGCACAATGGTGTTCGGTTTAGATCCTAAACGTACTCCTCTAGAAGTTCTCAACAGAATTTCACAAGCCTTCTATGGTGCAAATGTTGTCCAAACGGGTATTTATAGAAAAGATTGGTAAACCTTTAAAAGAAAATAAGATGAAAGTACGATTATTTTATCTATCAATAATAGGATTGTTGCTAGCAGGTGTTTTTTCTGCCTGCAACAACAAGTCAGACATCACTCCCGAAGAACCAACAGCTACTCCAGTAGAGATTCAATTAGAAAACGATACCTTATCTGTTCCTGTTGGCGAAACTTCTACCACTAAAATCTTAAAAGGTGGAGGAAATTATAAGGTAATCAATGAATCTCCCGACATTGCTGTGGCAAGCCTCGAAAACAATGCCATCACAATTAAGAGTCTTCAAAAAGGAATCACTGCTTGCATTATTTCTGATGACGCAGGAAACTATAAACGTGTCACCATCAAATCTATGTACATGTCGATTCTGCTTGACAAGGAGGAGATAAGTATATCTAAAATACTTGGTCATGACGCAGGAGATCAGAAAGTGGTTGTAAAGAAAGGAAATGGAGACTACCAAGTTAAAAGCGAGAATACAGACGTAGCACAGTTCCTTCGCGTACAAGGAGATACAGCTATTTATATTCGTGGTGTACACTCTGGCGAAACGATGGTTAACATCACTGATGCTGCTGGACTTGTTGCAAAGGTAAAAGTAACTGTAGCTGAAACCGACGTTCCTTATACCGATAACGAAAAAGCTGAAATCATGAACAGCAACGTCAAGCGCATTGCTTGGAATGAAGGAAAAGTTATAAACTGGTCTGGTTACAACTATCTTCAAGCTATTAACACAAAAGAGGGAAACAAAAACAAAATTGGTTTTGAGTATCAAGACTATCAATATCTTCGTCTCTTCTTTGATGGCGACGAATCCGTTGGTGTGTATGACAATGCCAAAATTGAAGCTCGACTTCAATTTTATGGCCCTATCACTACATTTGATAATGTAAAAGTAGAAATCATCAAGAACGATGGAACAAATGTCTGGGGTATTATGTCTGTAATAAAGAATAAATATCTATACCGTGGCTACTTCTGTATGCCTAAACAATAGATGTCCTAATAAGGAAATAATACTCTATTAAATAAAACGGGAATGTGTTTAGATAAACACCTTCCCGTTTCATTTTCTTGTGCATAATTACTTCTTTCTGTTCCAATCACACTAGCGGTTGTGCACTAAAAAAGTGTGGAAATCCATATTTTTCTTATCTTTGTATAAGTACAAAAAATAATAACAATAAAATGGAACTTACACATTCACAAATATTGGAAATCATTTCTGATTACACAAACAGTAGTGAGGGTCTATCACTTTTCTTCTTTAATTCTAAGATATTTAATGGTATTCCCTTCAAAAGCATTAACATTATGTGCCAAAAGCACTGAGTTTGCAAAGCAATTTTCGTGATATCATTTTTCGATTGCTCCTCCAACGCCTTTGTTCTACTTTCTTATAGTTCAAAAGAAGTTAGCGGACCGCTTCCCTCTATCTTACGAGTACACATCCGAGCAGCAAGTTCTCCGCTCTCTTGAACACCCTTTCCTGTTGCTCTTCCATATAAATATCCAGCCATATAAGTATCTCCACAGCCCGTTACATCAATCAACTGAGCAGGTTTATAAGCAGGTATATCATAGAAAGTACCGTTGGTATAAATCAAAGAGCCATAACTCCCAAGTGTTATAATAACTTCTTTCACACCCATTTTGGCAAGCAATTGTGCTGCTTTTCGTGGATCTTTATAGTTGGTTAGCACTTCCATCTCGTTCTCATTCACCTTCAAGAAGTGAGTAATCTCAAGTAGTTCTTGCTTGCTACACCAGTTCGTTGCAAGTACATTTCCATCTTCTACACGACGTAAAAAGCCTTGTGCATCGATAGACAACAAGCCTTTTTGAGCCAAAAACTGAAGAACTTCGGGCGAGAAGTCGTCATTTAAGAGCGAACCAATATGATAAATATCGGCATTTGAATTGATAACATCTTCAATTTCGAAAGCATCTGCCTTAGCTAACACACGTTGTGTGCGGTGATTAGGATCGTTTCCATATCTATTTTCAAAATAAACGGTGTGTTCACTATCAAAGTTTTGCACATCAATTCCTAGTTCCTTAAGCTCTAGAACTGCAGCTTTTGCATTGTCGCCAACCTTTGTAATCAATTCAAATTGAACACATTTAGGTAGCGTATTTATTGCATGTGCAAAATAAAACGCCGTTCCTCCAAACAGAGAAAACTCATCTTTAGGAGTAATAATCTTGTCTTTTGTAATATGCCCTACGCAACATAGACTATCCTTTTTCATGCTAATATGGCGTCATCCTTTAGAAACGATATCCAAATCCGATATTAAGATAAAGGGGGTAAAGTGGAAATGTAATCGTTTGAAAGCTACTTTTGAATATTCCATTGATGTTATATGTAAGATCTGCATTAACAGTAAAGTGTTTAAATGCACGCCAACTACCACCTAATTGCATACCCCATTGGAATCGACGCAACTCATTCGAGAAGTTATAACTTGCTATTGCGTCACCTTCAAATAAGACTTTCTCTCCTGTTGGATTACCTTCTCTAAGATAACCATTGCTCACTGTGCCTGCAAACTCGCCATCTAAGCGATAAGCTACATACAAACCAGCACGCACTTTCCATTGATCATTAAAGCGATAGTTTGCCATTACGGGTAGAGTTAACAATGTACTATTATATTGTGTCTTTACATTTCCTGTGTAATAGCCTGCAACTCGTTGTGAACCTTGAATAATTTCGGTGCTATAACTCTTTACTCCTGCCTCGGTAATCATACCTTTTTCTTCGACTTTTAAGCCTGTAGACAAGCCCCAAGGACTGCTATTGCCATCGAACCAATAAGTAACTACGCCTTCAATTGTTCCATTAAACTTAGGACTATAACTCTTTATCTTCCGTATTTCTGCTGGCATTGGCATTGGAGTTGCGCCTCCTATGTTGACACCTGCACGCACTTCATATTCCCATCCGTTCTTTTCTGAGTTCACTAAGCTTGTTGTTCTGTCGCTTTGAGCATAACCTACAGAGTGCGAAAGAATAGCGACAAGAGCTAGAAATAATATCTTTTTCATTTTAATTATTCGTCGTTTTAGTATTTAACATCAATGTGTAGCTCGTCAACCCATAAGGTACTGCCCACTGCTCCATTAAAGTTTGCACCATCTTCGCTCGAAGAAAGCACAATTGCAAGATTATATTTACCTGCCTGAAGCTTTTCTATATCGATGCTTTTGCCTTCTAAGAAGGTGAAAGGAACTTCAAAACGAGTCCATTCGTTAGTTTCTTTTTTATCCTCAAGTTTAGCGATCTTCACGATATTCTCACTGGTTAACGAGTTGGTACCATCAAGATATGGTACCTCAGTTGTTACCTCATACAACACAGCATATATGGTAAAGATATCTTTCTTGTCTGCAATCACTTTCGAATTCTTATCAGTGAACGACGCACCTGCTTGATATTTGTAATATCCACTCAATGCAACTGGCTCTTGAAGATATGGTATTCCGAAGTGAGTTGAGCGCAATGCGTTAGAAATATCGAGTTGAAAATCACCCAAGAAAAGGTTTCCTGCTGCAATAGGAGCACCAAACATTCTGCCAAGGAGGCCTGTTGAGCGTGTAACTAACTGCGCACATTTGCCTTTAAAGCCATCGTTACTTTGGAAAGTTGGATAGTCTTCGGCTGGCGAATTGCCTGCTGCTATTAAATAACCAGGGTTTCCACTCGCCCAGTTGATCTGCTTTTTAGAAAGAGTTGTTTCTGAAAGGATGTGGAATTTATTTATTGGTTGAGCAGAAGGGTTCCATTCATCGGTATAAGTATAATAGTGCATATCATCTAAATGGAAATCGGTTATTCCATCAATACGCACAAAATGCACCTTATATACTTTTTTCCAATTGCCATCTTGCGATGTAACGGTGAACATACGAGCATTGGTATAATCCGTATTAGTGGTGTCTCCACTGGTTATAGTTGCTCCTTCTGTTAGATTAAAATGTATCTTTACTTTACTCAAATCAGTACTATCGGCAGTAAAAAGCTTCACTTCGCTGTTCGAAACGACAGGATTTCGCAAAAGAATGCCGTTATCTACGCTAACCGAAAGGATATCGGCTTCAGTATTTGCTGCCTCGTCTTTAATACAAGATGTTGTACCCAAAAGTACTAAACATATTAAAGTAAGGATCAAAAATAGTTGATTCTTTTTCATTTTTTTATAAGTGATAAAAATATAAAAGTTTTTGTTACGCCTAAAAGCAAATTATAAAAAAAAGACACCTAAATAAGAATGAAAGGGAAAAAATACCTTTTATAAAATTATAAAGAGGGTATTTTTTCTCCATTTCCATTTGTATGTAGGGTTTGCTAATACTTTGCAAAGATAGTGAAAATTATAATATTTAAGAAAAAAAATAATACTTTTTTCGCTCTTTCGAATGGATATAAAGCGCAACCTCAAACCCTATGCAAATAAAGGAATTAAAAGAACTTTGAAAAGGCATTGCTTTTAGGGCGCAAAAGCATTGAGTTTGCTGTGTAAAAGCTATGTTTTTTAATGCCCAAAGCATTGCTTTTGGAACACGATAAAAATGACTCTCTTGTTGAAAAGAGTTTCGAAAGAGTTAAAGCAAGAATGAGTGTAGAAATAAAGACGAACGAAATGGGGTAAGAAACACAAAATGCTTATTGCTTATTTTGATCCATTTCTCTATACGAATGTTCGAGATCGAGATAGTGAAAGTTATGTTGTCGACGTTTATCTTCGGGCGGTAATTGCATATAATTGCCATATTTCATTTTGAGATATGCATCGGGTTGAGCCACTCCAAGTACCTCTATGTCTTCGAACTTACAAGGGATTGGGGTGCCAAGTATCTCTTTTGGCATAACAAAGCGCAAACCATCATCATAGTCTGCCACAAGAGTTGAATTGTCGAAGTCGTACTTTGTAAGAATGTTTCGAATACTTTTTTGAATGCCTTTCAATGTAAACAACTTGCGACAAAGCAACGGAGCCCAACTACTTGGACCTTTTCCGTGTTTATAAGGGTCACGTTGAACAAGATAAAGCACTATGCGATAAAATTTATAACGTGCAAAATGCCAGCGTTTGCGCCAGTTATTGGGCACTCCATCTAAAGGAAAAACATCAATATAAGCCCCTCCAAGATAACGAAGATGCATGCGTTCGATGATGGTTGTACTGCCATCTTGAATCTTTGCAAATGCTATTGGATAGTTTTCGTCGTTCTCTGCACAAACCATCTCATAGGGATTGGGCAACCATTCTTTTGCATTAGCAATAAGAAGGTCGTAATCTTTGCGAGGCATAGCAATGTCGATATCATCGTCCCAAGGTATAAATCCACCGTGACGAACAGCTCCTAACTGTGTTCCTGCCCATATATAGTAGCGCAAGTTGTGCTCTTTGCACACCTTATCTATGGTTTGAAGGGTTTTAAGAATGCAGTTGTGAAGGGCTTTAATATCGTAGTTTGCCATGATTAATACAAGTGTTGTGGAATGATTTTCTGTGCGTTTTGAAAGTCTTCTACCGTATCTAACTCGGTAGAAAATATCGAAGTGGTGTCTACAACCTTAAAAGAATGACCTTGAGCAATGAGTCTTTCAAACGCCAACTCATAGAAAACGTTTTCAAGATGCTCTGTGTTCATCATCTTTTCTAACTCTTCATAAAGAGCTTGCGAATAGCTGTTGCTTATCTTTTCGATTCCAACCGACTCGCCTAATGCCATTTTTGGGCTACATTCTTTGGTGATTTGGGTTATTGTTCCCTCTGCATTTACCACCACTTTCATCTCTTCTTCGCCCAAAGGATGCTGATTAACGGCTAACGAAGAGCCTTCAACTGCCATCACAGCATTGAGCAGTTGCGGATCGAAAAGTATGTCGCTATCGAGCAAAAGAAATTCTTTTCCCTTTACATACTTCATTGCAAGCCAAAGAGAATAAATGTTATTGGTACTCTCGAACACTGCATTGTGTTCGAAAAGGATATCTTCTTGAGGATAACGACTGCTTAAAAATGCCTCAATTTGCTCGTGCAAATAGCCTGTAACCACAACAAACTGAGTAACTCCAACGCTTTTTAGGGCGTTAAATGTGCGCTCTAACAACGATTTTTGCCCTATTTTCAAAAGACATTTGGGTGTTGTGTCGGTTAAAGGGCGTAGGCGTTTCGCCATACCAGCAGCCAAAACAACAGCTATCATGGTTGTGCAATGCGTTTAATGGTGTCGCAAACAAAGCGGTTTTGCTCTGCTCTTCCTAGTGTTATGCGTAGATGTGAATTGATATCTGGCTCGCTCATAAACTTCACTTTGTAGTTACTTTCAGCAAAAGCCTGTTGCAATGACTCTTTCAACTCAATGGGATATTTAATCAATATGAAGTTGGCTACCGACTTATACACCTTAAATCCGGGTAAAATGCCTATCTCTTCGGTATACATTTGTCGTGCTTCTTCCATCACACGAGCCACTTCTCGATAGTGAGCATCAGACTTTAGAGCTGCTATTCCCAACTCTTCCGATAAGCGATCGTAGCCCAAATACATGTTGGCATACTTCAAAAAGGCATCCATTTCTCCCCCTTTACCCACAAAACCATAGCCTAAGCGCAAGCCAGGAAGTCCATAAAACTTCGACATGGTGCGACAAACGATGATGTTTGAATAGGTGTTTACAAGTCGTTTGATATAGTCTCCACTCTTAGAAACAAACGAAGCGTAAGCCTCATCCACCACAACTATGGTGCTAGAAGGCACAAACGAAAGAATTTGCTCTATCTCTTCGCCTGTCAATCCATTACCTGTAGGGTTGTTTGGAGATGCAACCAATAACAAACGGGGTTGTTTTTCCTCTACAAGAGCTTTGAGTTCGTCGAGATTATAACTGTAAGTATCTTCTTGTTCGTACATCGGATACAACTCAGTTTCGCCCTCTACCTCATCAGCAATCGACTTATAATACCACCAAGAGAACTTAGGTATGAGCATTTTTCGATTATTTCCCTTTGTAAGAAAATAGTGAACTGTTTTCTTTAGCAGATCTTCTGCGCCATATCCCACCATCACTTGGTGTTCTTCTATATCGTATAACTCTGATAAATACACAGAGAATATGCTTTTTTTGCCTTCATCATAAATGCGAGTGTAGAACGCAAACTTGTTAACATCAAAGTTTCTAAAAGCTTCTACCACTTCTTTTGATGGCTCGAAATTAAACTCGTTCCTATCAAGATAATTCAATTCATTTTGCATCTTTTCGTCGATTTTGCTACAAAGATAATGAAAATAGCAAAATTAAGCAACCCTTTTCATCTCGTATTACGAGGTCTTTTATTTTAAGAAGTATAAAAGATGGAAATTTTCCTATCTACATTTCTAAACAAACGGAGTTTGAAATGAAGTGAATTTAAGGAATAATGCCTCTATAAAAGATTCTATAACGTAAATAAATCATCGTATTTCGGCTATAAGAAGTATAAGGATACAACTAAATTGTGGAGCTTTCTAAAATCGAAACATCAACACACTGCGGTCTATTAGTTGAGCAGAAACAACAAAAGTTATTTGCTTTTCATTGGAAATAAAAAAAGGGGCTCCGCTGAGTCCCAACCTTTGTTAACCTTAAATCTAATACTATGAAAAACACGATGCAAAGGTAATTGATTTCAAAAAAAATGCAAGCTGTTTGCGATAACAATTTTATAAATACCTATTTTTATTGATTTTTATCAAAGAACATATAGCATTTTACGAATAAGGGCTTAATTTTAGTTTTTCGATTTGTCGTTTTTTATATTGAAAATCAACTCAAAATAGAACTATCTGTTATCTCATTGTATCTCAAAAAGATAAAGAAAGCAAAAATATTGCTTTCTTCTTCATATCTAAAAACAATGCTTTTGCAGTGTAAAATATATGTTATTACACAAAAATAGCAATGCTTTTACAAATCAAAAGCATTGCTATTTCAACGTAGTTTGTATGTTATTGATTTTCAAGACACTGCAAAACAAAATTAGTTTGCATGCAACGAATCCTTGAAAAGGAGTTGTTTAGCTTTCAAAACAACTGTTTCTTGACTTCAACATCGCTTATTCCCAAGTTATTTTACTCACTTGTGCCGAGCGAACTCCAGGTTTTAACTCGCCCCCAATATAATAAACTGCGGTCTTTGCACAAACCATTAGTGCACCTGCACGAGCCAAATGAGGCGACGAAAGATTGGTTTCTGTCCAGCTGTTGGTCTTCGCATTGAAAAGCATAAGGGTGCCATTGAAACGATACCACTCAACTGGTTGCTTCAAATAGTTTTGCTTTTCAACCATTTTATACGCTCCACTAATTGCATCAAAGAATATATCTTTGTTCACTCCACCTGTTAATAGCACTTCATTTGCATTGAGTTGAACTGCTGCTGCACCAACTGTTGTAACCGAGTTTGCCTCGTCTTTACCAATAAAACCAAGCTTTTGCCATTCTTTTTTAGCTAAATCGAACTGCAAACCTTCTGTATAAACAACTGCTTCTCCACCTTTTGAGCCATCATAAAAACCGCCCCAAAGTTGAAATTTATTATCTATTGCAGCGCAAACGGGTTGCACTCGTGGCGAAGAAGGAAGGGTTGTAATTTCTACCCAACCGCTATTTACATCTGAAAGGTTAAGACTTAGCACCTTTAAAGAGGGCGCACCATCTGCCAATCCACCTGCAACAACGATGTGATTGTTCACCATTGTGCCTGTCATATTATCGAGTGTGCAAGGCAACGAGGGCAGTTTGTTGAACTGAACACTCATCGTTTGACTATCGAAAACAATTTCATAAGCATCTTTAAGCGATCCTTCGAGGTTGTTGCCACCTACTATATATATGCCTTTTGATGATGGAATGCTCACGCCATAGCCTGCTTCTACGGGCAACTCGCCTACTTTTGTCCACGAAAGACAATCGCCTTGCGCCACATTTGCAGCATAAATGCCTTTATAATAGCGTTTCTTTCCACCCTCAAACACTGGTTTATCGGGAAAATTACAGCCTCCGGCCATAATCAAATAGTCGTTAACCACACCTCCAAAGGGTGCTGAAACGCCCTTATCTATACCATTTTCGGTGCTAGGAAAGCCCTTCATCACCTCTATTTTGAATGTATGTTTCATCTTAATTCTTTTGTGCTTGCGTGCCCATGCCGTTACTGCACAAAGGCATAAAGCAAGCGTTAGCGGTAAAAATAAATATCTCATCATTTCAATAAGCAAACGATTAACGTGCATACAACTCGCCATTAACAAGGTCGTTCAATAGCTCTGCATACTTTGTTGATACGGCATTAGCAAACATTTCGCCTTTCTTTGCCGTTGCTTATAATTCTTTCAATTGGAATAAAAATGGGTTTAGCTCTCTTGTTTAGGCTTTAAGAAAAGTAGTTGCAAAGCAATTGCCACTGCAACAACCACACTTAGAAGTGCAAAACCTAATCCAAGGTTGCCGTCATCAGTCCATTTTCCGAGAACATTGGTAACCATTGCACCTGCAAACACACCCGTCATGTTCATGATTCCATAAGCGGTTGCACGATATTTAGGCGACACAAACTGACAAAGAATGGGCATGTTGTTGGCATCGAAGATACCAAATCCAATTCCAAAGAGCATTCCTGCAGAAATAACTCCTATGGTGTTATGACCAAATCCCAAAAGGAATAGAGCGGGAATGGTGAGTCCTAAGCCTATTGCACTGATGTAAATACGACCTCTAATGTTGCGTTGTACCCAGCGATCTGATAATATTCCGCCTGCAACTACACCACAGAACGACGAAAGTGCAATGGTGATGGTTGACATTGGACCTGCTTCTGCCATCGGAAGACTGAGGTTTTCTGAGAAAAGTGTGGGCAACCAGTTCTTTATTGCCCATCCTGGTAGACTTGGAGCAGCGAAGTAAAACAAGATAATCCAAAAGGCAACGGTACTGAAAATGGCGCTAAAGCCTTTTAATATCGATTCTTTCTCTACCTTATTAGTTTCGACACTAGGTTTCACTACGTTGTGATTTGGGTTCTCTCTTAGGCACAATACCAATAAAAGAGCATAGGCAATACCTATCAAACCGAACCAATGAAAGGCGGTATGCCATGTGTATGAAGCTGCAACAGTTGCACCAAAACCTCCAATTGCCTGCCCTGTATAAAGACCAGTCATGTGTATTCCCACTGCAAGAGAGCGGGTTTTGTCGCTGTGCCAGTCTGCAATTAGCGACAAACCAGCAGGGATATACAAGGCTTCACTAACACCCATAAGAGCTCGAAGCCAATATATTTCGGTGAAAGTGTTGGCATATCCCATTCCATAAGTAACTGCCGACCACACGAAAAGACTAATAACTATCAACCACTTGCGATTCACTCGGTCGGCAATAGCACCTGCAAAAGGACTCATTAAACCATAAATCCAAAGGAAAACTGCCATTAAACGTCCGAAATTCTCAGCCGTTTGCAGTTCTGAAATGTCTAACTGCATCGACTCTTTCATGGTTGAAAGCATTTGTCTATCCATGTAATTCAGTAGCGCAACGCCCCATAATAGAGCCACAACTACCCATGGATAATATTTACTTGTTGTTTTATTCATATCTAAATATTGATGTTTAGGGATAGTGTTTTTATTTCATTATCTCGTTACAAAGCATAAAGCTCTTGATCATCATGCGTGGAATGTGGAACGGACCCTTAAAGATATTACCCTTTGCAGGCTGTGCAACGGTACCATCTCTGTGCAAATAGCCATACCATTCGCCATATTTTTTGTCTGGGAAGTGTGCATAAGTCCAGTCACTTATTTGCTTATGCATCTCTAAATACTTATCATCTCCTGTTGCTTCAAAGGCATATAGCGTTGCAATAATTGCTTCTGTTTGAGGCCACCAGAACTTCATATCTTGCGAATAGTCTTGAGGTGGGAGTCCTCTACAATCTCTAAAGTTGATAATTCCGCCATGTTCTTCATCCCAACCCCATTTCCATGACCAGTTAAGAATGGTCAAAGCAGTTTGTGTTAGCTTTGGTTCCCAATTGCGATGTTTTGCTTCTTCGAGCAAGAACCAAGCGGTTTCGATGCAGTGTCCTGGGTTAATTGTACGGCCAATGATGGTATCTATGAACTCACCATTAGGTCCAACGGTCTCTAATAGAGCTTCGAATTCAGGGTGAATGAAATATTTTTGTAGGGTTTCTAATGAGAGATCGATTTGCGCATCGAGCTCTTCTGCTTGAATTGCTTCACGAATTCGTGATGCAGTGTTTATGAGAATCATGGTGATTGAGTGTCCTTGCATCTCTACATCTTCACAATATTTAGGTGCAAGAATACCTGGAGTGTTCACAAAACGCAAGATGTCTTTAAACAAGTTCAATGCCTTTTGAGCATAAGTTTTGTCGCCCGATGCTATTGAATACTCTGACATTGCAATGGCAGCGAAGCACTCTGAGAACACATAACGACGCTTACGAAGTGGCTTTCCTTCTGCTGTCACCTCGAAATACATACGTCCATCGCTGTCAAAACAATGCTTTTCGATAAACTCTACACAGCTTTTTGATGCTGCAAGCCATTCTTCTTTTTGTGCAATATTGTTGTAAGCAAAGGCACAAATAAAACCAAAACGACCCTGAAACCACACTGATTTGGTGCTATCCATCAAGCTTCCGTCTCTGTTTACACATGTATAAACACCGCCATTAACGGTATCTAAGCCGTATTTTAACCAAAAAGGAAGAATGTTTTCTTCTAAATCTTGCTTATAAGAGTTAGCCCATTGAGCTAAATATGTTTTTTGTTCTGCCGATAAATTCATATTATTTATTGTTTAGGAGTAAAGAAAAAGGACTTGTGTGTTAGCCTTTTATGTTGTAAAAAGACGCTTGTAACACGCAAGCCCCTATATATAATAAGGTAAAACGCTTAGAATACGTTACATTTATTGAAGAAATCGATTGCTTCGAGTTCTGCTTTCAATGCACGTTCTTCATCATCTGTGATGTTTTGGAATGGTGTTCTGTTAGGTCCGAGGTCTAATCCTATGAGCTTCATAATGCGCTTTCCGCCCACAATATTACCACGATAACGGCATATAACATTTATTACTTCTTGACCAAAGTTTTGAAGTTCACGTGCTTCTTCGATGTTTCCTTCTTCCCAAGCCTTCAATATTGCGGTTAAACAGCGACCATTATAGTTGGTTGTTCCACCGATTCCACCTTGAGCTCCACCCATTGCGAGACATGGAAGGATAGTTTCATCTTGTCCATGAAGCATATCAAACTTGCCATTTGCATACAAACGACATTGGTTATATTCGTATAAACTTTCGTAAGTGTATTTGATTCCTGCAAAATTAGGAATTCTTCCGTCTACTGCTTTCAAGAATTCTAGCATTGAAAGGTAGGCTCCATTGAATGCAGGAATGTGATAATAATAGAATGGAAGCTGTGGTGCTCCTGCTGCAATTTCCTCACAATACTTCACCAACTCTTCTATTCTTCCAACCTTTGGAAATGGAGTTGCCATGGCACCAATACCGAATGCACCGATCTTTTGTGCGTGTTCTGCAAGTCGTCTACTTGTTTTTACGCAAGTACTACCCACATGTACAATCACTTTGAAATCGCTTGGAGCTGCTTTCATCCATGCTTCTGCAAGTTTCATACGCTCTTCTTCTGTGAGCATATAACCCTCTCCGCTCGAACCATTGATAAAAACTCCTTTCAAACCATTATTCTTTAGCATCGCTGCATAGCGTTCAATTGGCTCATAATTCACCTCACCATTACTATAAAAGGGTGTGAATGGCGCATCGATTAATCCTTTGATCTTTTCCATTTACTTATTCTTTTGTTTAGTATTTTTAGTATAGCACAAAGATAAGCAAATGAAACGAACTTGCAAAGACATTAACATTAAATTTTAAAGGCGTAAGAACGTTAAAAGAACAAGAAACGAATAACGCCCAACCTTTCTTCTTTTCATGATACTAAAAGGCATATTGAAGGAGAAATAGAGTAAGAAGATAATAAAGTATTTCTTACTTCCTTTCACATAAGAGAAGACTTTTAACGACAAAAAGACGTACCTTTGCATCTAAGTTCTAGATGCTTTATAAGAGTAAAGCAAAATAAAATAGCTGTAACAAGATAATAGATTATTAACATTATAAATATTATTCAAAATGAAAAAGAAAGTTTTATTAGGCTTATTGGTTTGTGTTGTGGGCTTATTCAGCGCATGTTCATCAGACAACAACGATGATAACAAAGGTGGAAATACCGTTGTTACAGGTGAGAAGATTATTGGTTTTACAGACAATAAAGGTAATGTTCTCAGCGATTTTCAATACGATAAGCAAGGAAGATTGGTGAGTGTAACACTAGAAACCAATTCGGATGAGGGCAAAGAAAAAAACATTATTACCTATAAGTATTCTGAAAATTTGATAGAAGCACAGTCTACAGGGGACCGAGAGGCTGTAAGTACATTCTATTTAAAAAATGGAAAGATAATCAACAGCACGTTTAAAGCTGAAGATGTAGATATTATTAAATACACATACGATATCAATGATCAACTAAGTAAAGTGACAACAAAAGACAACACTATCAATATTTCATGGCAAAAAGGTAATATTACACAGATAATTACTCAGTATAAGAATGATAATATCATTCACAAGTTTGTTTATACCAATCATTCAGCTAAAAACTTTATTCCTTTAAGCGAATTAGAAGACTGCATTCCTGTTATAGATTCCGTTGATCCAATTTTATTTATGCAGGGTTACTATGGCAAATATGTAACTAATTTGGTTGAAACTGCATTCACTAATCACACACCAATCCTTACTCCTACAGACGAAGTAGAAAATATTACCTACACTTACACCCTTGATAACAAAGGAAAAGTGGTGAAAATTACAGACAATAAAGGTAATATCGGAAACTATACTTGGAAATAAGGCTGTTCAAAACATTGCTTTTTATTTTATAAAACGCATTTATCAAGATTAAAAGCAAGCTGAAAGAAAAAGAAGAATTCCAAAATTAAATATAAGAAGCGGAAGAAGAAATAAACACTTCTAAGATTTTCAACTTATAAAAGCACAAAACGAGGTATTGAAATAATATTCAATATCTCGTTTTTTTCGCTCTTAACCTATCCATCACTCCACTTTTCAGTCCTTTCCCAGAGGCTTTAATATTGTTAAAATCCTCCTATCGTCCCCTGCAACAATTCTATTCCGTAACTATTTCATTATCATAACAATTGCAATAACACTGATATTACAAAGCAATAGCACTGCTTTTAGGGTGCAATTGCATTGCTTTTGGCAACCAATTACAATGCTTTTGTTTTCCGACAGCAATGCAAGGAGAAATCAAAAAGAATGTATATCACAAGCGAGGTGTGCGGATTGCAGTGCAATTTGTATGGCATTGATTGGCAGGAGCAATTCTTTTGAATAGAAACACGGGCGCACAAGCTATAGAAAGACAATCTTTTGAGTGATTGCCTCTATCGAAATAGAAAGAAAAAGTTGATTTTTTCAGTAAGCAAATCGCTAAAAGAGCGATACGAATGCCTACTTTAAGAATCGCTTACTCAAGGTGCGAACAGGATACCACACCGACAACCAACCCGTAATGATAACGGTGATGAGCACCAAAAGCACATCGATGTAGTGCACACTAACGGGATAAGCGTTCACAATAAAGGTGCCACTGCTTTCACCCAAAGCAACAAGTCCGAATGTTTGTTGTAACCAACAGAGCAATAAACCAAGCGAAATGCCCAATAGAGCACCAAAGAATGCAATTAAACGACCTTCGAATAAAAAGATACTTACAATTTGCTTGTCGGTTGCTCCCAGCTTTCTTAGCGTCTCAACATCGTTCTTTTTGTCGAGAATAAGCATCGACAACGATCCAATAATATTGAAACTTGCTACAATAACAATAAAAGTGAGGAAGATATAAGCAATCATCTTCTCTACTTGCATAATCTTAAACGTGTCTTCTTGTTGCTCAAATCGGTCGAGAACCTTTAGCTCTTTTCCTCCAATATTTTGCATTTCTTTTTTTACTGCATCGATATCGGCTCCTGGTTTGAGCTTTATTTCGAGCGAAGAAATCATACCTTGCTCGCCAAAAAGGTTACGAGCAAAGTCTATCGAAGTGACAACGTGGTCTTTATCGTATTTTTGTTGATTGGCAATAAAAATGACATCGGGCGATAAGAGCGAATCTACCACAAACGCAGTAGTGGGGTTTGAAGGGTCTACTTGCCCCTCTTTGATTGGCGCATAGATACGAAGAAAGCCCTCCCAACGTGTTCCAAAGCCAAGAGTTTGCGCAGCTCTCACTCCAAATATACCATATTGTAGAATGCCTGCATGTGTTTCAAAGTTGCCTTCTCCATACAAAATCTTTTGTATGTTGGTTAGTTCTGGAAAGTTATCTTGCACTCCTTTTACTCTCACCATCAGCTGTTTGTCTCTATAAACGGCAAGAGCCATATCCTCTACACACTCTGTTGCAACAGCAACTTGTGGCATTTTCTTTATCTTGTTGATTGAGATTGCATCTGCAGAAATGGTTTTTCCGACAGCTGGAACCACTTGAATTTGAGGGTCGAAGTTGGTGAATAGAGAAGCAACTAAATCGTGAAAACCATTGAATACGCTTAATATCACCACTAAAGCCATAGTTGCAATGGCTACACCTACAACCGATATGGCTGAGATTACATTGATAACTGCGGTGCTTTTCTTTGAAAAAAGATAGCGACGGGCAATGAAAAAGGGTAGATTCATTGGTTGGGAAAGGATATAACTTTACGAATGTTATGCGATAATAATAATGGTTTATTTTGCCAATAGTTCGTCGATGCGCTCTAAGTAATCGAGTGAATCGTCGATAAAGAAACGTAGTTCGGGAACGATTCGCACTTGCTTGCCTATCTTTTTGCCTAATTCAAAACGAATACTTTTATAGTTTGCACGGATATTCTCTAGTATTTCGTCTCCTTTTTCTGATGGAAATACGCTGAGATAAGCGGTACATACGCCTAAATCGGGAGATACTTTGCAACGTGTTACCGATACCATCATGCCCATCATGGCACGTGTTTGATTTTGAAAAATTAAGCTCAATTCTTTCTGAAACAGGCGAGCTACTTTATTTTGTCTTGTTTCTTGCATTGTTATCTTTTATTTATTGAAATGGGATTAGATGCCCATAAGGGTTGCTTTTGCATGATGATGAGATAGAACAACGATTATTCTAAATCGATATGCTGCACCGATATGTCTTCGTGTAGAAAGATTTTGGCACTTTCTTTAAATCGTTCTGCATTCTCGGTGGTATAGTATTGGGTGACACCTTGCTTGATACAAAGTTGCTCTATGTCGGAATGTCGCTGCAAATAGTTGGCTAAACTTTTAGCAACATATTGCCCTTGTGCAACCACTTGTACTCCCTTGGGAGTGTATTTTTTTATCTTTGGTAAAAGAAGTGGATAGTGAGTGCAACCTAATATCAATGTATCTATCTGGCTATCAAGCGACATAATTGTGTCGATGCGCTTCTTTACGAAGTAATCTGCGCCCTCTCCGTCTGCCTCATTGTTCTCTATTATAGGCACCCAAAGCGGACATGACACACCAGTTACAGTGATATCGGGATGTAGTTTGTTGATTTCTAAAGCATAACTATTGCTCTTGATGGTTCCTTCGGTTGCCAGAATACCCACATGATTGGTGTGGGTTAGGTCTCCAATGACTTCTACGGTGGGGTGAATGATACCCAAAACACGACGCAATGAATTATCCATCTGTGGCAAATCGTGTCGTTGTATGGTTCTTAAAGCCTTGGCAGAAGCGGTGTTACAACCAAGAATGATAAGACGACAACCCAGCTCAAAGAGTTTCATCACAGCCTGTCTGGTGAACTCATACACCACATCAAACGAGCGAGAACCATAAGGTGCCCGTGCATTATCACCCAAATAAATGTAGTTATATTGAGGAAGTTCTTTGCGAAAGGCCTCTAGAATGGTTAAACCTCCATAGCCTGAGTCGAACACTCCTATAGGTCCAGCAATATTGTTTTGCTCGTTTTTCATTCTCACTATTGATGTTTCTTTATTTCAAAGCGTCTTTTACAAGAGGTAAAAGATCTTCTGCTTGTACCTTATTGATAAAAGGTACTGCGTTATTGTCGGTATTAAGAACAAATGAAAGATTGCGTGTTACAGCCAATTGCTCTATAATTGCATTGAGTGTGCTATAGAGTTGGTTGTTAGAATCTTGCTCTGCTTGTTGCAATAAGCGTTGTGCCTCTTCTTTGAATGCAACGTTCTTTTGCATTAGTTCTTGTAGCTCTGCTTGGCGTTTGCGAAGAATTGAAGGAGCAAAATCACGTTGTCCTGCTAAAAAATCTTCGTATTTTTTATTGAACTCGTCTTCTACTCGCTGCATCTCTGCATCATACTTGGCCTTAAGAGTTGCCATGTTTTGTTGCGATTGAGCATACTCTGGAAGTGCTTTTACGGCTTCTTGATAGCTGATATAACCATAACGCAATCCACTTTCTTGCGCTTTTGCCACGAAAGGCAATAAAAGCATGATTAAAGAGAATATTATTTTCCTCATAAATAAAATAGGACTTATAAGCAGAAAGCCGACGATAGTAATTCTATTTTATTGGTATCGCCCCATAAAAGAACTATCCATTAAAATAAAAACACCCTCGGCGGCTCTGCTATTAGCTGTATTTATTATTTCAATTTATTCATTTCAGCCTTAATTGCAGCTGTTACATCTGTGCTAAGAGTGCTGCTAATATAAGGAATACCCAAAGAAACATCCATAATATAAACGTAGTTTCCTGCCTTACCAACATTCTCTATAGCCTTTTGAATCTTTGTAACTAAAGGTTGCATCTTCTCTTGTTGAAGCTTTTGAAGTGCTTGTTGATTGTCGGTATATGCTTGTTGAAGCTTTTGTTGCAAAGTTCCTAAACTTGTTTCTGTTTCTTGTTGCTTTGTAGCATTCATGGTTGCTTTGGTCTTTTCATACTCTTCAACCTTCTTTTTGAATTCATCTTGCATTGCAGTTAATTCGTTTTCGTATTGCTTAGCAGCTGCTTCAATCTCTCCACGAACCCTTGCTAACTCTGGCATTGCAGACAAAATCTCTTGCTGATTGCAGTGACCAAACTTCTGTGCAAATACTGTCATAGGCATAACTAATGCCAACATCAAAATAATCTTCTTCATTTTAATTTTCTATTTTATTATTATTAAATTCGTTTTAGTAACCTAACTTTTGTAGCACCTCATTGCTAATGTCTATCTTTGGCGACGCAAATATAATGCCTGTATCTGATGCTCGATCGAGAACAAGACTGTATCCTCTTAGCTCTGAAATATCTTTCACTACATTATATATTTCTTCTTGTAATGGAGCAATAAGCGCAGTGCGTTTCTTAAAGAGCTCTCCTTCTGGTCCAAAGTATTTTCGTTTTAATTCAGAAGCTTCTTTCTCTTTCTTCATTATCGCATCTTGCTTTGTCTTTTTTTGCTCTTCCGACAAGAAAACGACTTCGTTTTGATAATTCTTATACATTGTTGCTGCTTCAGTATTCAATGCTTCTACCTCTGCTTGCCACTTTTTACTCACTTGATTTAGTTGCTCGTTTGCACGCTCATAAGCTGGCACATTCTTCAAAATATACTCCATATCGATGAGCGCAAACTTCTGTGCTGAAGCACTAATTGCCATAACAAGCAATGTAAGTGATAACAATATTTTTTTCATTATACGTTTCCTTTCTTTTAAGATGATAACGAACTAAAGCATGATACCTTTTAGAATTCCTGTCCTAAGATGAAGTGGAACTGTCCACCACCTTTCTTTCCAGTAGTGTCTTTGTCAAAACCATAAGCGTAATCAATACCCATTAAGCCCACCATTGGTAAGAAAATACGAACTCCAAGACCTGCAGAACGTTTCACATTGAATGGATTAAAGTTCTTAGCATCATACCAAGCGTTACCTCCTTCAACAAATCCTAAACCATAAATAGTGGTGTTTCCTAACATAAAAGGATAGCGAAGTTCAAGTGTTAAACGATTATATGCATACGCACCACTACGAGTTCGGTTGTTATCTACTGCTACTGGGGTTAGTGATCCATTCTCATAACCACGCAATCCCACGGTTTCTGTAGCATAATTGCTTGCATATCCACTCATACCATCACCTCCAACTTCGAATGTTTCAAATGGAGATTTATTGTATTTATTGAAGCTTCCGAGGATACCAAACTCAACTCTTGTCATCAATACGAAACATTTTGAACCACTTGTAAGGGCTGTATAGGTCTTACTCTTAAACTTCCACTTATGATATTCCACCCATCTATACTTCTCTTGTTGTTCTTGTTCGTATGTTTTAGAGTTATAGTTCATTGCAAGATTCTTATAATCTTTCTTGAAAATAGATGACCATGGTGGTGTAATTGATACCGAAGCGGTAAATTCTGAACCACGTCTTGGGAACAATTGGTTATCTGTTGATGTACGACTTAACGACAAGTTGAAATTCAAATTATTTGCATTTCCGTTACTCATTAAGAAGTATCGCCAGTTCTTTAATGAGTAACGAGTATATGATAATTGTGCAGATAGCATGAAATAGTCGTCAGGCCAACGCAAACGACGACCCCAACCAAGTGACACGCCGAATAGAGTTATATACTTATCTGGGTCATAAAAACTCTCATAAGAGTTGCGTCCGTAAACCGAAGAACCATATAAATAGTTGTAATAGTTATCGGCATAACTTCTATTAAATTGATTACTTGCGATATCTGTTTGCTTAGAGAAGTATGTACTCACGCTAAATTGAACTGGACGTTTACCTCCAAGCCAGTTTGTTGAATAACTTGCATTATACGATTGATAGTATCTACCATTTGTTTGAGCACCTAAAGCCAATTGTTCTCCATCACCGATAGGAAGCAAACCACGATGTTCTCTGTTCTTATTAAAGAGGTTACGCATAGAGAAGTTATTGAGTTTAAGACCTACTCTACCAATAACACCTGTTTGACCCCATCCTAATGAGAACTCAACTTGATCGCTTGACTTCTGTTGTAGATTCCAATTGATGTCTACAGTACCATTTTCTGCGTCTGGTTTAACATCTGGTGAGACCTTTTCAGGATCAAAATGCCCCATTGATGACAATTCTCTTGCAGAACGCATCAATGCTTCTTTAGAGAAAAGGTCGCCTGGTTTTGTACGCAATTCACGACGAACTACATTCTCATATAAACGATCATTTCCATTAATTCTTACATGATTGACATATGCTTGGGGACCTTCTATGATACGCATTTCGAGGTCTACGCTATCACCTACAATGTTTATCTCTGTGGGTTGAAGGTTATAGAAGATATAACCAGAGTTCCAATAGAGGTTACCCACAGCATCTTCGTCTTCTGTAAGACGTTTATTGAGGAGCTTTTGGTTATATATATCGCCTTTTTTGAAACCTAATTTCGCCTCGAGTTGATAAGTAGAATAAATCGAGTTACCCACCCATGAGATGTTACGAAGATAATATTTCTTACCTTCATTCACCTTTATTGCGATGTCAACATGCTTAGAATCATAGTTCCAAACACTATCTTCCACAATATAAGCATCCTTATAACCTTTCTCATTGTATAGAGATATAAGGTTTTGTTTATCTTTTTCCCATCTTTCTGGGGTATATTTCTTAGCCTTTAGGAATGAAGATAGCTTACCTGCTTCATGAGTTTTAGCAAAAGCACCTTTGCTCAATAATCCACCTTTAATGCGCTTTGTACTTACTTCTTTATTTCCTTCTAATATAATTTGGTGTACTTTCATTTTCTCTTTCTTATCTACAGAGATGTCAAGTATCACTTGATTCTTATTAGAAAGGTCGTCGTGCTGTGCAATTACAACCTCAGCATTTTTAAATCCCTTATCATCAAAATAGCGTTTTGCTAATATTTTGGCACGATCTATCATGTTTGGGGTGATCTGTGCGCCCTTTAGAAGACCTAATTTTGCCTCCATATCTTCTCGTTCTGACTTTTTCAAGCCATAATAGTTAATCAATGAGACCCTAGGTCGTGTTTGAAGATGAATATGAAGAAATATTTTATTCCCTACAATTGAATCTGCAGAGATAGAAACATTTGAGAAAAGACCATGTTTCCAATATCTTTTTATAGCATCGGTAATCTCTGTTCCTGGCACAGAAATAGTCTGTCCCAATGACAAACCCGATATACCTGTAAGCATATAGTCCTCATAACCTTCAACACCCGAGGTGACTAAACCACCTATTTCAAGTGTTCTAGGAGCTCCAGCATAATTAATTTCGGGATTAACTACAACATCTTGCCCCATTGCTCGTGCAACAACAAGGACTGATGTCAGTACCGATAATATTACTTTTCTTATATTAGTCATCTTAATATATTTTTCTCTTTTAATGTTCTTTTGATTGATTCAATTGCAGGAAAGATGCTTTCTCCTTAGCAATAATTATCAAGTAATTTGAATCTGTAATGTTTATTCATTACATTCATCTTCTACTTGAGCTTCTGTTTTACCAAATCTACGTTGTCTACTTTGATAATCTGCTATTGCTTTATGCAAATCTTCTTCGTTAAAATCGGGCCAAAACGTATCACAGAAATACAATTCTGAGTAAGCAATCTGCCACAATAGATAGTTAGAAATACGTTGTTCGCCACCTGTTCGTATAAGAAGTTCAGGGTCGGGCATAAACAATGTCTCCATATTTTGCGACAACATATCTTCTGTAATATCGTTTATTGCAATTTCACCGCTTTGCACTTTCGTTGCAATACGCTTCGTTGCTTCTGTAATTTCCCATCTCGAAGAATAGCTAAGTGCTACAACCATTGTCATTGCAGTATTTTTTTCAGTATGAAGTTCTGTTTCTCTCAGTTTATGTTGAACTGCTTCTGGCAAACGACTCATATCTCCTATCACTCTAAAGCGAACATTATTCTTCATAAAGATCTCGTCTTCTAATGAAGATAACACAAGTCCCATCAACGCTGCAACTTCGGTTTCGGGTCTATTCCAGTTCTCTGTTGAGAAAGTATAAAGGGTTAAGTATTCAACACCTAAGCTAACACACTCTGATGTTATGCGTCGAACTGTATCAACACCAGCTTGATGTCCATAGCTTCGATCTTTGCCTTTTTGAGTTGCCCAGCGACCATTTCCATCCATAATAATGGCTATATGGCGTGGAACACGTTGTTTGTCGAGGTTGATACTTTCCATTCTTTATATTCTTATTTTTATTTATTGAGATGTAAGAGCTTTGAGAGAATCTATCATGCGATATCTGTTCTCTAACAACTCTCACTCCTTTTTATTCTTTATTCATCATCGTTATGACATGTTCTGCATTTGGCTGCAAAGCTATAAGTGAGACTTACTTGCAATGCCGAATAGCTATCGGTGTTTTTAAACATCCCTGAAGAAGCAATGCCATAAGGGTCTTTCACTCCATCTAACCCATCACTTAGGGCAAAGTGCATTGTCCATTGAACAGACAAGTTGGTTCTTTCACCCATTTTATACTTCAAGCCAAGTCCTAAAGGAATATTTGCTGTGAGTATATTCTTGACATCTGATTTCACATAAGTTGCTCCAATACCTCCTAATATATAAGGTGTAAGTTTGCGAGCACCTCGATAATCTTGCCCTGTTCCATACGGCCAGAAGTTATATTCGTAAACTGCCGATAGGTCGAACACTTTATTTTTGAATGTGTACACATTATTATAATAGGGAGTGTAGAATGTTGCTAAACCCTCTGAGCTACCCTTTAGTGTTCCAAATGTAGACCGAAAACCCAATGCCATATAGGGATTGAACACCCTTTTCAGAACGATCGATGCTACTGGTTGTTGATTTTTCAGGATGCTTCCATTAAAATCGCCTTGATAACTCATCAAGCCCACACCTGCACCTATCTCCATTTTATATTCATCATCACTCTGTGCATAAGCTGTCAAAGCACAAAAAGCAAACAACAAGCAAAGCAAGCGTTTTTCGATGAATATCTTTATAGTCATAAAACGACCTATTCCTTTTATCTTTTAAATAACTTTTATTTCACGAATCTGCCTTGAATACCTTTGTAAACTTTACCTGTGGTGCCATAAACAAGCCACAAATAGTTATCGGCATCCACTGCCATTGCCACCTGAGAAGTTGAGTTTGCAGCAAGGTTCACAAGTTGAATGTCGGTGCTTTTTGACCATGTTACACCCCAATCTTTACTTACATATAGTCTTTGCACTTGCTTGTTGTTTGTGCCTGTAAGTGTTTCTGCACCTGTTGCCAATAGCAATTGACCATATTGAGCAACCTGCATATTCACCAATTCCGGTAGTCTGTTATTGCTATTACTTGGAAATCCATAGAACGACCATGCGTTGTTCAATGCGCCATTACTGCTATCTACAACCTTACTCCAAGTCACTTGTTTTTGAGTTCCGTCGCCTATGTTGTTCGATAGGTTTCCTACCACCACCAAACTACTTAGTGTTGGGGTACTTTCTATCTTGCTTTCAAATCCAAAGACGTTAACACTTGGGAAATTGTTCTTATTGCTATCAAGTGTTTCCGCTGTCCATGTAGCACCATTATCGCTACTTCTTAGCACTTCGTTAGAAGCATTTAAACCATAAAGGTTATTGCTATCTGCTGCAAACAAACGTGTAACCGAGGTAGAACCAACCGCAGTCCATGTGGTAGCATCGCTACTCTTGTAGATGGTTGTGCCATTGATTGAGAAAAGAGCGTTATCCTTCTTCACCACGTTTTGTGCAAAGTTAGCATCGAAAGTGATGTTAGGCGAAATGGCTGCCCATGTTTTTCCATCGTTTGTTGCGGTTGAATAGGCTTTCACAGAATTGCCGTTTACACCAAAGACAAACATTTTTCCACTGAAATTCACCATTCGCATACCTGTCAATGATGCTAAATTAGCATCGCTTGTCAGTGCATCTTTCCATTGAAAACTATCTGGCTGAGCCACTTGCACATTCAATTTTAGCTTATAACTGCGCTTATATGTTCCATTACTGCTATATACCAGCACTTCACGCTCAGAACTTAAGTCGAGCGTATCTGTTGAGTTATAATAAACAGGATTATTTGTTTTAAGATCTTTTAGATACACAATGCCACCATAACGGGTTGTAAAGTTACCTAAAAGCTTCTTTGCATTAGTGCCATAGGGCAACGCTTCGTTATTATAAATCGTGTTTTCTAACTGATTTATACTGAATTGTATCTTTGTAGGGGTGATTTTTTGAAAGTAAACACTATCCTTATCACCTGCCTTTGTCTTAGTATATTTTGTTACAGTAGCTTGTGTTATACTGAAACCAACTATCGCAGTATCATCGTATCCTTCAAATTCTGTACCCTCACCTTTAACACATGAGGCCATAAAAGCCACCGCCAAAAGCAACATAAAAAATGGGTATGCTATTCTTTTCATTACGTTTCTTATTATATTCAGATTGCAAATTTAATGAGAAATCCGCAAATAATAGGCATATTTACTATTATTATATGCAAAATATTAATAACTTTCTATTTTAAAGAGCTTTTTGTTTATAGTTATAGTTAAAAGTATTGCTTTTTATTAGAATATTTACCAGCAAACAAAAGCAGTGCTTTTAGTTTGTAAAAGCATTGATAATGAGACACAAAAGCATACAAATTAGGTGGCAAAAGCATTGCTTTTGCCACCTAACTAAAAAACTTTCTTACGACAACAAAATGTTATCTTTTTTATTTCACCATTGCACTCCCGTTTCGACGTGAGTATTTTTGCGTTTAGATTCACCTTTCAGCTCACATAAAACACGGCACAATGGCACTTTAAATACTTATTTTTTATCGCTCATAAAGAACTCAAGTGTACCTCCATTCATAATATCTTTGTAGTCGATATACCAGTTTTTGTAGGTCTTTCCGTTGAGTTTTATACCTTTGATATAAATATTTTTATCGCTATTGTTATGCGCTACGATGGTGAATGTTTTGCCATTGCCCACGTTTACGTCTACTTTATTGAACAAAGGAGAGCCGAACCAGTAGCGACCATCAGCAGGATCAACCTGATACATACCCATTGCTGAAAGAATATACCATGCAGACATCTGGCCAACATCTTCGTTTCCGCTCAATCCATCGAATGTATTTGTGTATTGAGTGCGCATCACTTCACGAACACCTTTTGCAGCTTTGTAGTTCTGACCCACATAGTTATACATGTAAAGAATGTGATGACTTGGTTCGTTTCCGTGCGCATATTGACCAATTAAGCCTGAAATATCGGGTGAAGCATCTTTACCTAAATCACCTTCTACTACAAATAGCGAATCGAGTTTATTGGTAAAGCGTTCTTTCGAGCCAAAAAGTTTAATCAATCCAGGCACATCTTGAGGCACAAGCCATGTATATTGCCATGCATTTCCTTCAGTATAATCATCTATTCTGTGACTTGATGAGAATGGATTAAATGGTTCTCTAAACTTACCATCAGCCACTGCACGCATAAAGTTGGTTTTCTTATCAAAATAATGAATATAAGATTTACCTCGTTTATCGAAATATTTGAAGTCGTCTTTATAGCCTAAAGCCTTTGCAACCTTAGCAAGTGAAGCATCTGCAATAGCATATTCAAGTCCTTTTGATACGGTTTCATTAGTAGAATCACTAGTCCAGGGTATATAACCATATTTCTTTAGATTATCAAGAGAACGCTCATTAAGCATTGCAGAAGATTTCATTGCATTATAAGCGGCTTTCTTATCAACATCGAAACCTTTCAAAACAATATCTGCCAATACTGGAATTGCTGGATTACCAATCATACAATCGGTTTCATTTCCAACGAGATGCCACACTGGTAGTTTACCTTGTTGCTCAAAAATCTTGATAAATGTTTTAGCAAAATCTTTTTGTTTCTCTGGATGAATAATTGTTGCAAGTGGATGCCAAGTACGATATGTATCCCAAAGAGATAAGATAGTGTAGTTAGTAAAGTCGTCTTTATAAACCTTTCCATCAGATCCTCGATACTCACCATTTACATCATTAAATACCGATGGCGAAAACATTGAATGATAAAGTGAAGTATAGAACACTGTTTTATCATCAGCATTAGAAGTGGTTACATCTATCTTTGCAAGTTCATCATTCCAACTTTTATCTGCATTTGCAACAACTTCGTCGAAATTCCAACCAGGAACTTCAGCCTTTAAGTTTGCTTTTGCATTGTCGATGCTCACTGCAGACAATCCAACTTTTACTAATAAAGGTTGTGGATTGTAACCAACAGAGAACACACCAACGCTATCTTGCTCTGTTTTTACGAGTTTAATAGGTTGCGAAAACTCTGCAACAAAATACATCTTTTGATTTTTTGCCCAGCCAGTAGAATGTCTATAACCTGTAAGCACTTTACTGTTTTCTTGAGTAAACTTACATTCTGTCATCTTATCCCAGCCTATTCCTTGAGCAAGGTTAATCTTAACAAGAGCTTCTTTATTAGACAAAGGGAAGGTGTAACGATGCATTCCCACGCGTTTGGTGGCAGTTAACTCTACCAAGATCTTACTATCTCCAATACGAACAGTATAATATCCAGGGCGAACATACTCTCCATCATGAGAAAATTTCACGGTATAAGCTTCGCTATCGTAGGTTGGCAATAACGAAACATCACCCAAATCACCAACTCCTGTACCACTTAAATGGGTATGAGAGAAACCTCTTAACACAGAATCTGTGTAGTGATAACCCGAACACCAGTCCCATCCTCGTGTTATTTGAGTGGGTCCTAGCTGCACAAAACCAAAGGGAACGTTAGCTCCTAAGAATACATGTCCGTGTCCACCAGTACCGATATAAGGGTTAACCCACTGTGTATAACAGTCTTTTTTGTTACTTGCTTGTGCTTCATTGCTATGTCCTGCCACTGCAAAAAGGGCAAAAGCAAAAGCACACGAGCCAAAAATCGTTTTCAACATAGTTTTATTGTATCTTTTATTTTATAATTATTATTCTTCAAAAATAGGCATATATCATGTTGTATACGCCTTCTCTAGTTCAGAGAAGAACAAGGCTAACGGCTTACAAAGTTAGTAAATTACTTGATAAAAATCAAACAATTACACAACATTTATCACCTCTTATAATTGTTTTTTACTATTGTTCTGAATCGCTATTACGTCAATAAAAATCATACACATTGCAACCAAAAGTATTCCACACACCTTTCGATATACAAAATAG
The DNA here is from genome assembly GCF_000163055.2 of Prevotella sp. oral taxon 299 str. F0039. Classification (GTDB taxonomy): domain Bacteria; phylum Bacteroidota; class Bacteroidia; order Bacteroidales; family Bacteroidaceae; genus Prevotella. The sequence goes on along the minus strand of NC_022111.1, from coordinate 1,373,222 downwards.
CATACAAACAACTTATTATCAATGATTTATAAACTATAAAAACAGGGTACTATTAACCATAAGATAGTTTTGTGTGCGCAAACAACATCTTGATTTTTATCAAATAAAACGCCTTTTTGAGACATTTTTCACCAACTTTCTTGCAAACTAAATAGCAATATCATAACTTTGCATCATCAAAAGGTTAATAGATTGTTTAGGTTAGTAGTAATAAATTTATGTTTTTAGTTATTAGTTAAGGTAAAATTAGATTGTTTAACGGGAGAAATGGAGGTCGAGAGACTCCCATTTATCAAGTAAAAAAATTAAATGTTAAACATAAAAAAAAACGCCATCGCTCGTGTAGAGTAATGGCGTTTTCACTTATATATAGGCTAAGTAGAACACTAACCCCAAACAACTAGAACCCAAGCACTTATTTTTCAGGACACAAAAGCAGGCAGAGCGTTTTGCAAAAGCATTGCTATTGACTTGTAAAAGCATTCCTTTTACACTGCAAAAACATTGACATTATATAACAAAAGCACCGCTATTACAAAACAATCACTTTTCTATATGTTTCTAACTACTCTCCCATTCCTTTAAAAAGGAAGAACTTCTGAAAATACAAGTCAATAAAAACTCATAATAAAATCATCTCCATTCTACCCTCATTAGTCCACTTTCCCTCCCCCAAAATAGTATATTTCTCACATAGAAGTAGACTAACAAGAAGCTAAAAGCAGGATGTAAAGAACACAAAAGTTGCTTTCTTTCATTGTTTATTCTTTGAAAATACAAATAATTAAGCATTGAAAAGCTTTGAATTTGCGTTGCAAATCGTAACTTTGCAATATCATGCGCATTCTTATTATCAATACAAGTGAGAAGACAGGAGGTGCAGCTGTTGCCTCTAACAGATTGCTTTCGGCTCTGAACAACAACGGAGTGAAAGCTAAAATGTTGGTACGCAACAAAGAAACTGATCATCTTTCGGTTGTGAGTTTGTCTCAACCTCTAAAACAAAAGTGGAACTTTTTATGGGAAAGGTTCTGCATTTTTCTTCATCTCCACTTATCAAAAAAAGGCTTATTCGATATTGATATTGCCAATACAGGATGCGACATCACCCGCACTAAGGAGTTTTTAGAAGCCGACATCATTCATCTTGAATGGATTAACCAAGGTATGTTGTCGCTTAAAAACATTAGAAAGATTCTCGAAAGTGGCAAACCTGTGGTGTGGACAATGCACGATTTGTGGCCAGCAACGGCTCTTTGCCACTATGCCCGTGGGTGTATTGCATTTAAAACAAGTTGTAAGCGCTGCCAATTGTTGCCCCATCACGGATCTATGAACGACCTTTCGGCTCGCATCTGGGCGCAAAAGCAAAAGACTTACAGCAAGGGTAGAATTCATTTTGTGTGTTGTTCGAACTGGCTTGCACAACAAGCCAAGCAAAGTGGCTTACTAAAAGGGCACAGCATTACATCTATCCCCAATCCAATAGACACGCACATCTTTCATCCTATCAATAAAAATGAGGCTCGAGAAGCTCTTTCTCTCCCTAAAGATAAGCACATCTTGTTATTCGTTTCGCAAAAAGTAACAAACGAAAGAAAGGGTGTTCACCACCTCATCAACGCTATTAAGGAGCTAACAGCACTACATCCGCAGTTGAAAAACACGTTGGCTGTTGCGCTAATGGGCGGAAGTGCCGACGAAGTTACATCTCAATTGCCTGTTGAAACATTCTCTTTGGGCTATATCAGCGATGATAAATCGCTCGTAAACGCTTATAATGCAGCCGATTTGTTCGTTATTCCATCGTTAGAAGACAATCTTCCTAACACCATTATGGAGGCTTTGGCATGCGGAGTGCCTTGCGTTGGCTTTAATATTGGCGGTATTCCTGAGATGATCAACCACAAAGTGAATGGCTATATTGCTCTTCCTAAAAGCGCAAAGAGTCTTGCAGAGGGCATCAACTGGGTGCTTTCGCATCCCAACAAAAACGAGTTAGCACAACAAGCCGTAGCTAAAGTCAATCAAAACTACTCGCAACAGGGTGTCGCAATGCGCTATATCAACTTATATAATGAGGCTCTTGCTCGAAAAATTTACAAACTATGATTAGCTTTTCTATCATCACTTGCACTTTTAATGCACAAGATGTGTTGCAAAGAACGCTCGATAGTGTGGCGCAACAGACATATAAAAACATCGAACACCTTATTATTGATGGGGTTTCTCATGACGAAACACTATCGATGGCACATGCTTATGAGGCGAAAATAAGTAGCTGTTCGGAGCCATATAGCATTAAAATCGTATCGGAAAGGGACAAAGGTTTATACGATGCGATGAATAAAGCGATTCAATTAGCGAGCAACGACTACATTGTTTTTATGAATGCGGGCGATACTTTCAAGGATATCGACACGCTTCAAACGATTGCTTTGTCGGTGAAAGAGGGAGAGTTGTTGCCAGGTGTGTTGTATGGCGACACGGATATTGTTGATATGGAGGGCAAGTTCTTGCGTAAACGCCATCTACAAACGCCTCAAACGCTCACTTCTAATTCGTTTAAACAGGGTATGTTGGTGTGTCATCAGGCTTTTTATGCGCTCACTTCAATTGCAAAAACCACTCCTTACGACTTGCAATATCGTTTCTCTGCTGACGTAGATTGGTGTATTCGTATCATGAAAAAGAGTGAACAGGAACATCGTGCGCTGCGCAATGTGCATGCAATTGTTGCTAACTTTCTAGATGGTGGCTTAACTACTGCTAACCATAGGGCATCATTAAAGGAGCGTTTCAGGGTGATGTGTCATCATTATGGATGTGTTTCTACTACCTTTATGCACCTTTGGTTTGCTATTCGAAACGTGTTAAAACGATAAAATTCAAGGTCTTTCTCTCTTCTTCTTGCTACTTCTAATCTACTTAAAAGTGGCTTTCTGCTCACGTCTCTTATATTATAATAAGGTGAAAGCTGTGTTTTTATTTTGCAAAAGCAACACTATTATGTTCTAAAAGCAATGGTATTACGACCTAAAAGCATTGAGTTTAAATCACAAAAGCAGTGTTGTTTCATTGCGAAAGGAAGAGGTTTGCACTTTACAAGGAAGGCAAGTAGAGCTTAAAATAAATATGGTAGTAAGACTAAAGCTGGATTATTATCTCGAAACAAATGGTAGATAATAACGAAAAAGCAAAATAAAAAGTCCCTTAGAATCATCGTTCCAAAGGACTTTTGCTTGTATTTTTATATCAAATTCTTTGATTTCTCGCTAAAAGAGCACCCTTTATGAGTAGCGAAGAACACGACCTGGGCGCAAATGTTCGTTCTTTTTGAGGTTGTTTAGCTCACAAAGTTTGTCAACAGTAACGCCACGTCGGCGAGCAATTGAGTACAAAGTTTCTCCTGAAGACACAAAGTGATAGCTGCGATCTCCATTGTCTTTTTTCTCATTTGTTTTGGCTTGAGCCATTTCCCCACGCACATCTGCAGGCGAATAGCCACCATTTCCAATCTTACCTCTTAGCCTAGTTGCTTCTTCCGACTCGCTATCATAAGTGCTTTTGTTAAACACATAGTAGTCTCCTGTTACGTCTTGAGCTTTAAAGTCGAATAAAAGTGCAGGGTTAAGTGCCACTCCACAGAGGCGAGTTTCAAAGTGTAAGTGCGATCCAGTACTACGTCCTGTGTTGCCACCGAGCCCAATTACGTCTCCAGCTTTAACGTCTTGATTCTCTGAAACCAATTGTTGTGAGAGGTGACCATATATTGTTTCAAGTCCATTTGAATGGCGAATGACAATATATTTACCATAACCACGTCCTTCATAAGCCACCATTCGCACCTTACCACTAAACGCTGCACGGATAGTATCACCGATATAAACTTTTATATCCAATCCTTTATGCGCACGACCCCAACGTGCTCCGAAGTTACTTGTAACGACTCTACTGGTTGTGGGCATACAGAAATGACGCAGATTTATTTTGAAAGTGTCTGGAAGTGCAGTCTGACGATGAGCAAATTTGTTGTTCCAATCATCGTAAAGTTGCGCTGCTGGTGATTGAAGATTTTCTCTTATTGCAATGCTTCTCATAACAAGTGTATCTACAGCCTTCATCTTTCGATCTACAGGAGCTTGCCTTGCGAGTAGATCTTGAGCGTGAATGGCATTAGAAGAGAAAAGCATTAACGTTCCAAGAGCTAAGGTTTTAAGTGTTCTTTTTAAAGTCATAGTTATTCTTTTAGGTGAAACTTCATATCTCAAAAACAAAGAATTCAAGACATGTTCTTAAACTATTGCAACAACACAAAAGACACAATAGTCTACTAATAACTGGACAAAGATAAAGAAAAAAGATGGAAATTGCTCTTAATCAAGAACTTTTATTAGTTATTTAACTTTTTATTGGTTTTCGATTAATCTTTTAATTCATTGATATACAATAAGAAATTCCCAATAAAAGCATTAACTTATCGACGCCCAATCAATGGTTGCTTTCTTCATTTCTTTTAGTCTTTGCCACAACATTGCATACTCTGGCTTGTCAAAATGCTCGTCGTTATCCACCACTCGCAGTGCTTCTGTGCGTGCCATTTGCACCAATTGACCATCACGAGCAATGTTAGCAATCTTCAAATCGAATGCCATTCCACTTTGTTGCGTTCCTTCTAAATCGCCAGGACCACGCAATTTGAGGTCAGCTTCAGCGATTTGGAATCCATCATTGGTTGCACACATAATGTCGATACGTTTCTTTGTGTCGGCACTTAATTTGTAGTTCGTCACCAAAATGCAGTAAGATTGGTCTCCACCACGCCCTACTCGCCCACGAAGTTGATGCAATTGCGACAAACCAAAGCGTTGAGCTTCAAGAATTACCATAACTGTTGCGTTAGGAACATTCACCCCTACTTCGATAACTGTTGTGGCAACAAGGATCTGAGTCTCACCTTTTACAAATCGATTCATTTCCTCTTCCTTCTCTTTAGGCTTCATTTTGCCGTGCACCTTACTCATTTTGAAGTTTGGGAACACCTCTTTCAGATTTTCAAAGCCCGTTTCTAAGCTTTGTAAGTCTGTTTTTTCGCTTTCCTTAATCAATGGAAAAACAATGTAAACTTGCCGTCCTTGCGCCACTTGTTTGCGTATTCCGTCATAAAGCGAAACCGTTTGAGTGTCGTATTTATGAATAGTTTCGATGGGTTTTCTACCTGGTGGCAATTCATCTATCACGCTAACGTCTAGATCTCCGTATATAGTCATTGCCAAAGTGCGTGGAATTGGGGTTGCTGTCATCACCAAAACATGAGGCGGTTGTGCACTTTTTGCCCACATTTTAGCCCTTTGAGCCACTCCAAAACGATGCTGTTCGTCTACCACAGCCACGCCTAATCGTGCAAATTGAACGCTATCTTCAATTACAGCATGCGTACCAACGAGCATCTGAATTTCGCCTTTTTCGAGTCGAGTAAGAATCTCTTGTCGTTTCTTTCCTTTCACATTGCCCGTTAACAGCTCCACTTGCACGTCTAAACTCTTTAGAAAAGAAACGATAGTTGTGAAGTGTTGCTCTGCCAAAATCTCTGTGGGAGCCATTAAACAAGCCTGAAAATCGTTGTCAATAGCAATGAGCATGGTCATCAAAGCAACGAGTGTTTTGCCCGAACCCACATCGCCTTGCAACAAACGATTCATCTGTCTACCCGTAATCATATCACTTCTAATTTCTTTCATCACTCGTTTTTGTGCGTTGGTGAGCGGGAAAGGCAAATTATTGGTATAGAATGTGTTAAAGAAGTGACCCACTTTGGGGAGAAGATAGCCACGATATTTGCGACGATGTTCGGTTGAATAGCGAAGAATATTGAGCTGAACGAAGAACAATTCTTCGAATTTTAGACGCAATTGAGCATTCTGTACATCGGTTAAAGATGTGGGATAGTGAATGTTTCGGAATGCTTCGTAGCGTGAAACAAGATGCAATCGTTCGGTGATAAAGGTGGGAAGGGTTTCTGGTAGGGCTTCTTGTGGAATTTTATCGACCAACATTCGAGTGATTTTCTCAATAGCTCTCGACTGCAACCCTGCCTTTTTCATCTTCTCTGTTGTGATGTAATAAGGTTGCATGCGCATGGTTTCGATTTGCACTTCGCCCACTTTTTCGATCTCAGGATGGGTAAATTGATAGCGTCCGTTATAGAAAGTAGGCTTACCAAACACTAAATATTCGTCGTTTAAGTTATAGGTTTTACGAATATATTGCGCCCCTTGAAACCACACTAAGTCTACAACTCCACCTGTTGAGCCTCTGAAATGAGCCACAAGTCGTTTGCGCCTTGCCCCCATTTCGAACTCTTCAAAGCTCAAAATGCGCCCTTTTATCTGCACGAAAGGCATGTCGCCCGTTAGCTCGTGCACAGCGTAAATCTTACTTCGGTCTACATATTTATATGGATAATACTCTAAAAGGTCGCCCCAAGTCTTTATTCCCAGCTCGCTACTGAGAATATCTTTGCGCTTAGGTCCAACGCCCTGAAGATACATAATGTCTTGTTCTAGAATATTACTCATTATTGTTCTTTATCTTATTGATTATCAATTGCTTCACAAAAGCTATCCTATTACACTTCAAAAGCAATGCTTTTAGGGTGCAATATCAATGCTTTTAGTTGGTAAAAGCATTGTTTTTATTTTGCGATATCTATTTTATTGATTTGAAAAGAGATGGAGATTGATTCTTTTATAGTTCGTTATTCAACACTGCCGAGGCAACAATGATGTCGAAAGGAGTGGTGATTTTGATGTTTTCTCGATTGCCTTCTACCGAGAATACCTTTTCTCCTAAACGCTCAACTACCGATGCTTCGTCGGTGAAAAGAGGGTCGTAAGGTTGCTCATAGGCTTTTTTCAACAGCTCAACGCTAAATGTTTGGGGCGTTTGAACAATGCTATAAGCACTTCGATCCACGTTCTTTTCTTGTCCATCTTTATAGGTTTTGCGCAAAGAGTCTACCACTTTCACCACAGGAATAACGGCTTTGCAACCTAATACGGCATCGAAACAACGCTGAATGGTGTCTTTCGATACCAAAGGACGCACTCCATCGTGTATGGCAACATAGTCGTTTGCACCGCCATCTATGGCTTTTAATCCGTTTAAAGACGACTCAAAACGAGTTGAACCACCATCAACCACAGTGTGATCGACGTCGAAATGATAGTCGGAACATAAGTTGTTCCAATATTGTTGCTGTTCTTTTGGCAACACAACAACAATCTTTATCTGTGCATCAAAAGCCCTAAAACGCTCAATAGTGTGCATCAATATGGGCTTATTGCACAACAACATAAATTGTTTAGGTATGTCATTACCCATTCGAATGCCTTTTCCTCCTGCCACAATAATTGCATAATTCATTGTTGTCTCCTTTCTTTTGCGATGCGTTATTACGATAACAAAGTTATTCAAAACTTACTTATTATCCAAATTTTCTATTCTTTTGTATTTTATCTGCACTAAAAGAAAGGCTGAATATGCCTTTTATCACTATTTTTATGCATTTTTCTATTGTTCCTAAAAAGAGGGGAAAAGAAATCAACTCTAAAAAAGTGTTGCAGAATGGTTACATCACTACACAATAAAAACGCTTTTCTTGCGTTTATTTAGAATAATAAGGATAACACAATAATCATTTAAACAAAAGAATATGAATAAAATATACCAATCAACAAAATACCTCTTACTCTCGTTTTGCGCTCTTTTTGCATTTGCTTTAACGCTTAGTTCTTGCGGAAGTAACGACGATTTGAAGGGCTTTTCAAAAGATGATCAAGCAGTAATAGTAGGCTCTAAGGGTAATCATTTCACCATTCAGTTGGGCAAAAACAGAGCTGATAGAGACTATTATTATTTCGAAATTCCTAAAACAAGTAACGGAACTGAAATTGATCTCACTGTTGCTGGCGACTGGAAAGTGGAACATAGCAACAAAATTGCAGACCACGGAACAGGAGATGTGTTTGCAAAAGGAAGTAAACTCTACGTTCAACTCACCAACAAAAATAATATTAAGATCGAATACAATCTGATATATAATAATGGTGGCACCACTCTTTCAGGAGAATACAAAGGCAAAACCACAACAAGTAGTTCTTTCAACTTCTCGTTCCAATAGCTCCTTGATGTCAACAAGAAAGAGTTGAAACGTAAAAAGATAAAGAGATACAACCCGTAAGAAGATTACTTAGGTTGATGTAACATAAAAACGAGCAGACAACACAAAGTTGTTTGCTCGTTTCTTTTATGTATTGCTATTGCAATTTCTTTGTTTTCAAACGGCAATCCACTAAATTTTCAGTTGCATAGTTGCCGTTTTAAGAGCTGATTTACATGTATCCCAACCAGCGAAGAATGTCGTTCATATTGGCAACAATCATCAATAAGAGAAGAAGTCCTATGCCAATATACTCTGCAACGATAAGGAATTTCTCCCCAGGTTTGCGTCCTGTAATCATTTCATATAGCAAGAAGAGAACGTGTCCGCCATCTAATGCAGGAATAGGAAGTATGTTCATGAATGCAAGAATGATGCTTAAGAAAGCTGTCATGCTCCAAAACATATACCAATTCCATTCTGCAGGGAACATAGATGCAATAGAACCGAAGCCTCCAATGCTCTTTGCTCCTTCGCCAGAGAATAGGTATTTCATATCACCTACATAGCCAGAAAGCACCTTCATGCCGTGTTTTACACCTGCAGGGAAGCTCTCTAAGAAGCCATAAGAGATGTGGGTGACTTTATAAGTTTGCATAATTGAACCTGCAAAGATACCCACTTTAGCATCTTTTGTTAGGGTGATGGGCACTTGTTGCACTGCAGTGTCGCCTTGATGAACAAACGAAATAGTTGCTTTTAGAGCCTTTGCGCTGTCTGAAGGGTTCTTTGTTGATGCCAAAACATCAGCAATTCTGCCTGTAGCCTCAACAAAATCGTTATACGAAGCGATCGGAGTGTTGTTAAATTTCACAATCTTATCGCCAGCTTTAATTCCTACTTTAGCCGCTGGCGAGTCTGACATTACGCTATCAACTGTATTAGGAATAAACACGTCTACAAAGCGAGGTGTAGACTTAATCATATCTAATAGGTCCAAATTGCCTGGCATTGCTAAGCTAACCTTTTGACCATTGCGAAGCACATCTACACGTTTTGCAGTTGCAAGAGCACGATAGGTGTCGGCATCAAGACTCTTAAAGACTCCTAATTCGGTTCCTACCAAAATGTCACCATCGTGAAAACCTAAGGCTTTTGCTTCGCTATTGAATTTCATTCCATGAGTCATATCGCTTGTTTTCACAAACTTATCGCCCCATGTAAACATAATCATTGAATAAATGAACAATGCAAGTAGGAAGTTAACCATCACTCCTCCAAGCATAACAAGAAGGCGTTGCCAAGCGGGTTTACTTCTAAATTCCCAATGTTCGGCAGGCTTTTGTAATTGTTCGGTGTCCATACTCTCATCAATCATACCTGCTATTTTGCAGTAACCACCTAGTGGCAACCAGCCTACTCCATAGCGTGTGTCGCTGTTTTTGGGCTTAAACTCGAATAAATGAAACCAAGGATCAAAGAAAAGATAGAACTTTTCGACCCTAATACCAAACAAACGAGCAAAAAAGAAGTGACCTCCTTCGTGCAATAACACCAACAATGAGATGGCGAACATAAACTGTAAAAGTCGTATAAGGAATATTTCCATGTTTTATTGATTTATCGTTAATATTTTAATTGTTATTGAATGGCGTTGCACATGCAGTATGCCTATCGACCCGATAGGCTTTTGTTGCAAATGAAACAATATGTATTTGTAGCACAAATAATATGCTTAAGCAATGCTTTTTACAATGAAAGTAATTCGGTTGCCTTTCTTCTTGCCTCTAAATCGGTTTGAATATAGGTATCGTAAGAAGGATTTGCGTCGAACGAAACAGCGTTCATCGTCTTCTCGATTACCTCTGCAATCTGCAAGAAAGAGCAGGCATCGTTTCTAAATGCTTCGTTAACTATTTCGTTTGCTGCATTTAAGATGCAAGGCATGTTGCCCCCTTTGCGAGATGCTTCGTATGCCATTGCAAGACAACGGAACTTCTCTTGGTCGGCAGGAAAGAACTCTAAGCGGTGATTAAACAGGTTTAATTCTTCGCCTTTCAATGTAATTCGATCGGGATAAGTAAAGGCATACTGAATGGGAAGGCACATATCGGGTACTCCGAGCTGTGCTTTTACCGAGCCATCAACGAACTGTACGGCACTATGAACAATGGATTGTGGGTGCACCAACACTTCTATTTTGTCTACATCTACCCCAAATAGCCACTTAGCCTCTATCACTTCGAAGCCTTTATTCATCATAGTAGCCGAGTCGATGGTTATCTTTGCACCCATATTCCATGTTGGATGCTTCAAAGCATCTGCCTTTGTTACATGCAAAAGCTCGTCGGCTGTTTTCAAACGGAATGGACCTCCGCTTGCAGTTAATAAGATCTTACTGATAGGATTGTTGCCTTCGCCTACTAAACACTGAAAGATTGCAGAGTGTTCGCTATCTACTGGCAAAATAGGAACATTGTATTGAGCGGCTAATGCGCCAATAAGTTCGCCTGCAACAACAAGTGTTTCTTTGTTAGCAAGACATATTTTTTTACGTGCTTCGATTGCTTTTATGGTTGGAGAAAGACCCGAAAAGCCCACCATTGCAGTGAGTACGAGGTCTATTGGCGCAGCTTGCACCACTTCGTCTATGGCTTCTTTTCCTGCATAAACCTTTATTTCAGGACAATCGTGCAATAGTTCTTTTAGCTCTTCATATCGCTCTTCGTTAGCAATAACAACGCTATCGGGGCGAAACTTGCGAGCTTGTTGCGCCAATTCTTCTACCCTATTGTTGGCAGTTAGGCAATATACCTCAAACAAGTCGACATGTTCTTCTATCACTTTAAGCGCTTGTGTTCCGATAGAACCAGTGGAACCAAGTATGCATATTTGCTTTTTCATTATTCTAAATCTAATATACCTTGTGGTAAGGTCACTTTTATTGTCTTCTTATCAGCATCTACTTCTTTTATAAACTCTTCGGAAGCAGGAATAAGAAGCTCGTTGTTTTGATGGTCTTCTACAACAAATAAGGTGTTAATGGTGGTTTCATCAACATCTACTATGGTGCCTATTGCATTGCAAGTCTGCGCATCAATAAGCTGAAAACCAATAATTTGAGCCCAAGAAAGCTCGTCAGTTAGCTCTTGAACTAATTCTCTTGGGAAGAAAACTTCGCATCCTGTGAGTTCTTTTGCACGCTCTTGTGAATCGATATTCTCGAACTTTATCAATGCTGTTTCATTGCTCTTAAATCGATATTCCTCCATAAAAAAGGGCACAAAGATGCCTTCTATCTTCAAAACAAGATAGTCGGCGTCTACTCTATCGAATGCATCATCGGTGAAAGACATCGACACTTCGCCTTTAACTCCATGTGGTTTGCCTATCACTCCTATTCTATATACGCTCTCTTCTCTAATCATTTTATTCTTAAAGGGATTATCCTTTCACTCTAGTTATTTTGGCTCCAAGGTCGTTAAGACGTCTTTCTATATCCTCATAGCCACGATCTATCTGTGAAATATTAGATATTCTGCTTGTTCCTTCGGCACATAATGCGGCAATAAGAAGGGCTATTCCGGCTCTAATATCAGGACTTGACATGTTTCCCGAGCGTAAGTTTCGTTTGCGATCGTGCCCTACTACGACTGCTCTATGAGGGTCGCAAAGAATGATTTGAGCTCCCATATCAATTAACTTGTCGACAAAAAACAATCTACTTTCAAACATCTTTTGATGTATTAATACGCTACCTTGAGCCTGAGAAGCCACAACAAGGAGCACAGAAAGCAAGTCGGGAGTGAGTCCAGGCCATGGAGAATCACTCAAAGTCATGATGGTTCCATCTATAAAAGACTCGATTTCGTAGTGTTCTTGCTTTGGAATATAAAGGTCATCTCCCTTTATTTGCATCTTAACACCCATTCTTTTGAAGGTGTCGGGGATAATTCCTAGATTCTCAACAGAGACGTTTTTGATGGTAATTCCATCGCCAATCATTGCAGCAAGACCGATAAACGATCCTACTTCGATCATATCTGGAAGTATAGTGTGCGTTGCTCCATGCAAAGAAGACACTCCTTGAATGGTTAAAAGATTTGAAGCAATGCCACTAATGCGTGCTCCCATACTGTTTAAGAGCTTACATAATTGTTGAATATAAGGCTCACACGCTGCATTATAAATTGTGGTTACACCCTCAGCAAGCACTGCTGCCATGATAATATTAGCGGTTCCTGTTATCGAAGCCTCATCAAGTAGCATATAATTGCCGTGCAAATGCTTTGCATTAATAGAGTAAACGTTGCGAGAAGGATCGTGAACGAAGTCTGCTCCCAATTGTTTAAATCCCAAGAAGTGGGTATCTAAGCGGCGTCTTCCAATCTTATCGCCACCTGGTTTGGTGATAACTGCCTTATGAAAGCGACCCAATAGTGGTCCAATCATCAACACACTACCTCTTAAAGCGGCACATTTCTTTACAAACTCATCACTTTCTAAATAGTCTAAGTTGATGTTGTCGGCTTTAAAAGAATAGTTATTGCGACTCAACTGCTTAACGGTTACACCAACATCTTTAAGCAATTGAATTAAATTATTTACGTCTAAGATGTCTGGAATATTCTTTATTACCACCTCATCTGTGGTGAGTAGAGCTGCACAAATAACCTCAAGAGCCTCGTTTTTGGCTCCTTGTGGGTGAATAACTCCTTTTAATGGATGTCCTCCTTCAATTAAAAATGCTTCCATACTATCTTTTCTTACGTTTCTTTTCGTTAACTACTTTGGCACAATTCTTTTTCAATGGCATTGCATTTACATCGAGTTGCACTTGTCCTTCGGTAAAATGTGCCATATCAGAAGCTATTCTTTCATCATCAAGAGAGCCGTGTCCATATTGCTCTAAGCAGCTTTTCATATGGTTTGCAGTGATTCTTATCAGCTCATCTCGTTCAGAAGAAGGCTCCATATCCTTTATTTTATTGAGCGTATCGAATACCATTTTGCCGTAATGACGAACGGGTATGCGATTGTGAGGATAAGCTATTGGCTCTGGCTTTCCTGCTAATTCACGTGCAGTTGATAAGTCAACAGGATAATCAATGTCAAGTTCAAAGTTGCTAATAATAGCTAAATGGTCCCAAAGCTTTTGCTTTTTGCTTTCGGGATCGGTTGTATTTGGAGTCATTCGAGCCATTATTCGCACAATTGTCTCAGCGCATCTTTGACGTTCATTCTTATCTGTTAGGTTCACTGCATAATGCACCATCTCTTGAATTTCACGTCCATACTCCGACAAAATGAGCTTTTCTCGTTGTGTATTATAATCTAATCCTGCTATATTCATTTGTTTTTCTTATCCTCGTTATATAACTTTTCAATTCGGGGTTGTAACCATTTGCAATGCTTTGGTAAAACCATTGCTTTGCCTTATCATTACAATAGTTTCTTAGCTTCTTTGGCAACGAAGTCTTTTAGATAGAAAGGAACGAAGTAAGCAACGTCTTCAAACTGCTCGTTAGCCATTCTCTTTTCTGCCAAAGGATACATATTTTTTGCCAAAGGAACTATTCCTTCGATGATATGTGCATTGTGATGTGTGAGCACTTCGTGGCACTTTTCGGCTCCATTACCAAAGAAATACACTGGTTGTTGTGCCAAAATATCATCATAAGTGTTGCTTTCTACGATGTCTGCATTGATAGAACGCACCTCTTTTAATGCTCTATCGAAGAACTGAGAGTACACTTCCATACGTCGAGCATCAATCATTGGGCATAAAAGAGCATTCTCTTCGCTAATCTTTTCGCCTAAAAGAAGAGGCACACACATCAGCTCTAGGGTAGGAATAGCAATGAGTTTCACATCTCTTCCGTAGCAAATTCCCTTCGCCATAGATAGTCCTATGCGCAAACCTGTGTACGAACCAGGACCACAACTCACTGCTACTGCATCTAAAGGAATAGCGTGACTATCGATAAAAGACAATGCTTCTTGCACAAACACGCCTAATATCACAGCGTGATTAGGTCCGTCATGGTCTTCTTTATTAAAGATACACGATCCATCTTGACTAACTGCTACCGAACAAACGTTGGTACTTGTTTCAATATTTAATATACACGACATAGTTTTATATTTAGTAAGAAGAGTGCAATTAAAATACTTTCAAATGCTTATCTTTTGCCTTTCTACCACAATTGCATTACAACAAGCCTAAAAGTGTTTATTATCCCCTTCTCTTTTCTTTATTTAAATATGCTACAAAATTACGCTTTTTATTGTCAAAATTAGTACTTTTGCAGAAAATTAACGAGAAAATCATATGATACTTTCTATGACTGGCTATGGAAAAGCATCCATAGCGCACAAAGATAAGAAGATAACAGTAGAAATAAAGTCGTTAAATAGTAAGACTTTCGACCTTTCTGCACGCATAGCTCCATTGTATAGAGAACGTGAAATGGAGATTCGTAACATCCTTTCTAAAAGCATTGAGCGTGGAAAAGTGGACTTTTCGATTTGGATTGAGAAAGAAAACGGAAACGACGCAACGCCCATTAATGCTGCACTTGTAAACAATTATTACGAGCAAATCAAAGCTATTTCATCGCAAACGGGTATCGAAGAGCCAAAAGATTGGTTCTCATTGCTTTTGCGTATGCCTGAAGTTATGACTCGAACTGAAGTTGAAGAGCTTACAGAAGAAGAGTGGAAGGCGGTTCAAAACGCTGTTAATTTGGCTTTAGAGCAGTTCACTAACTTCAGAAAACAAGAGGGATTGGCTCTTTATAACAAGTTTACTGAAAAGATAAACAATATTGCTCAATTGCTAAAAGATATCGAACCCTACGAGCAAATGCGTGTCGAAAAAATCAAACAACGTATTCTCGACGGCTTAAAAACATTGCCCGAGGTGGATTATGACAAGAATCGTTTAGAGCAAGAGCTGATCTATTATATCGAAAAGTTGGATATAAACGAAGAAAAGCAACGATTAACTAATCACCTAAAGTACTTCATGGACACGATGAATGAAGGTCATGGACAAGGCAAAAAGCTTGGTTTTATTGCACAAGAAATGGGCAGAGAAATCAACACTACTGGGTCTAAAAGCAACCAAGCAGAGATGCAAAACATCGTTGTTCGCATGAAAGACGAACTAGAACAAATAAAAGAACAAGTGCTTAACATATTATAATTCAACCCAATATGTCTAAAGTTATTATTTTTTCAGCACCAAGTGGAAGTGGAAAAAGCACCATTATCAATCGCTTGATGCAACATACTGAATTGCAATTGGCATTCTCTATCAGTTGCACAAGTCGTGAACCACGAGGCAAAGAACAACATGGCATAGAGTATTTCTTCCTTTCTCCCGATGAATTTCGTGCACGAATAGAAGCAGGAGAATTCCTCGAATACGAAGAAGTGTACACTAATCGCTTTTATGGTACATTGACTTCGCAGGTTGAAAAGCAACTACACGAGGGTCAAAACGTTGTTCTTGATGTAGACGTAAAAGGCGGTTGCAACATAAAAAAGCACTATCAAGACAAGGCTTTGAGTGTTTTCATTCAGCCCCCATCGATAAATGAGCTTAAAAAACGCTTAGTTTCTCGTGGCACCGACACTCCAGAAGTGATCGAAGACCGCCTTGCAAAAGCTGAATTCGAATTGTCGTTCGCTCCCCAATATGATGTTGTTATTGTGAACGACGATATCGAAACCGCAACAAAAGAGGCTTTTGACGTTATCAAAAGCTTTATCAACAAATAATCAACACGCAGCACAATGAAACGAATAGGTATTCTTGGAGGCTCGTATAACCCCATTCATGTGGGTCATATTCAGCTTGCAGAACATCTACTTCGTGTGCTTTCGTTCGACGAAGTGTGGCTACTTGTGTCGCCTCACAATCCTCTTAAACCCGCAAACGACCTTCTTCCCGATGCCATTCGCTATCAATGGGTAGCCAAAAGCATTGAAGGCATAAGCGGATTGGTTGCCAGCGACTTCGAGTTTGTCCTTTCTCAGCCCTCATACACCTATAACACACTCACCCATCTCACTGCCACTTATCCTCAAAACCAATTCACTTTGTTGATTGGAACCGACAACTGGCAGGTTTTTCACAAGTGGTTTAGAGCAGAAGACATCATCAACAACTTTCGAATTGCCATCTATCCCCGACCTGGATCTGATGCTATTGCAACACCTCTACCCCCTAATGTGCAGGTGATTGATGCGCCTTTGATTGACATTAGCAGTACGATGATTCGCAATAAGATTCGCAACCACGAAGATATAAGCCACCTTGTTCCCGAAGTGATTAAGCAAGAGGTGATCAATGCTTATCTAAATAAGTCATAAAGCAATTTGAAGCGGAGGGCAAGAACATCTAAAATGATTTCTATTTATCTAAATAAAAGGGCACTTTGAGGTGTCCTTTTATTTTTATTGTTTTCTCATCTCTTTCTAATTGAAACCCTATTTTATCTTTATTTCGCCCTAACTTTATCTCAACAAAACACTTTTCTGTCTTCTCCACTATCCCTTTGCACAACATTCTTTGCCACCTTGCTTTACAAAAGCATTGAGTTTACACCTTAAAAGCAATGCTATTGCACCCTAAAAACATTGACATTACAATGCAAAAGCTATTCTTTTACACAACAATGGTTCTGCCCTCTACAAACAAAAGCTTTGAGATAGGGAGCAAATGAATAAAAACTATGGTAGAAAAAGCAATAAAAGAAATAAAAAATGTTCTAAACTTTTGCGCAATTTTCGATAGGCAATAGACATCTGACTCTCTATTGTGTTGATGCTAATGTTCAGCTCTTGGGCAATTTCAGCATGCTTCTTCCCCTCAATCTTACTACGAATAAAGATCTCTCTACATTGAGTTGGCAAAGCATCTATCGCCTTATATATTTCAGAAAAAGCATCTTCGTTAAGCGAAGTGGTTAAATCCCACGTTTCAAGTTGATGGCACATCCATTGCATTTCGCTCCGTTCTACCTCCGAATAAGTACCTTCAAACTGCGTTAAAAGCAGTTCACCACGCAAGAAAGAAATGCAACCATGCTTTACAGAAGTCATGATATATGCCATAGGAAAGTTGCATTGGGATGTGTTTTTCTGCAGTTCATAAATCTTTAAGAACACATCTTGCACAATATCTTCTGCCACATCGCTTCGCTTCACATACAATGTTGCAAAGCGTTTTGCAGGCGCATAATATTGAAGATATAGTTGTTTAAAGGAGGTGTTCATAGCAGGTTAAAGGCACTTAAGAAGGAGTGTAGATAGATTGTCTTACTTTTTTCGAATAATGGTTAAGCCATCTCGCAACGGAAGGATAATTTGTTCTACCCTATTGTCGGCAAGTAGATAATCGTTAAAGCGTTTAATGCCTTGCGTTTGGGCATCTTTATCATACTGAACATCAACCACATGCCCATCCCAAAGGGTGTTATCTGCTAAAATAAAGCCTCCTTTTCGCAACACAGACAAGGTCATTTCATAGGTTTCTATATAGGTTCTTTTATCTCCATCGATAAAAGCCATATCGAAAACAATGCCTTGTTGGGGAGCAAGAACGTTGGCATCGCCAATGATAAAATTGATTTTATCTTCTAATCCCGATTGTTTTATCCACGAACGGGTGAGATCTTCCATCTCATCATTAATTTCATAGGTATGAATAAGTGCCCCTTCTTTCAGTCCTTTTGCCATTGCAATGGCACTATAACCACTGAAAGTGCCCACTTCGAGCACGTTTTTGGGTTGCAACATCTCTACAAACATCTTTAAAAGAACGCCTTGTAGGTGTCCACTTGCCATGCGTCCGTGCACCGTGTGTATGTTGGTTGCCCTGTAAAGTTGATACAAAAAGGGGTCTTCTGGCTCACTATGGTCGAGTATATATTGATGAAGTAGCTGATTGTCCATTATGAATTATAAAAAAAGATAAAATGGTTGTGTGTGGCAAAAAGACTTTATTGGGCTATCAATGCGTCGATAGCAAGCTGGTAAGAGTGCAGGCCGAATCCTGCAATAACACCCTTGCAAGCAGGCGAAATAACCGAATGTCGTCTAAATTCTTCACGAGCATGCACATTACTTATATGCACTTCAACCACTGGTGTGGTGATACTTTTAATGCAATCTAATAGCGCAACACTTGTATGAGTGTAGGCTCCTGCATTCAAAACGATGCCATCGAACGAGAAACCAACCTCTTGTAGTTTGTTAATCATCTCACCTTCGATGTTGCTTTGATAGTAAACCAACTCAACATCGGTGTACTTTTGCTTTAAAGTTTGCAAATAATCGTCGAACGATGTCGCCCCATAAATGGCTGTTTCACGCACTCCTAAGAGGTTCAAATTGGGGCCATTCATAATAAGTATCTTCATTATAAGATATTTTTTATAACTTTGTGCAGATGTTATCTCACTGCTTTTGGCTTGCAAAAGCAATGCTTTTAGACAACGTTTTTGCAAAGATAACAAAAAGAATGGAAAAAGAATGGAAAAAGAAAATCAAACAATTGCAAAGGTAATTCGAAGCTATTTGAGATATTTGAAACTCGAACGCAATTATTCGATCAACACTATCGAGGCATATAAAAACGACCTTGAACACCTCATTACTTATTGTCAAGAGAACAATAGGGATGTGTTAAAAATGCAAATAGCCGATTTTGAACACTTTGCTTTTATCCTTCACGAGCGAAAAATTGGTGCGTCTTCGCAAGCAAGGATATTAAGTGGGGTGCGTTCTTTCTACCGTTATCTGGTGATTGATGGGATATTAGAAGACAATCCCACCGAATTGCTTGAGTCTCCGATACTTGGTGAGCATCTACCAGAGGTGCTTTCGACCGAAGAAGTTGACCAATTGCAGAACTCTATCGACCTTTCTAAATGGGAAGGGCACCGCAATCGTGCCATAATAGAAATTCTCTTTTCGTGCGGTTTGCGTGTTTCTGAACTCATTAACCTCAAACTTTCGAATATTTATATCATCGAACGCTATATCAGAGTGATTGGTAAAGGTTCGAAAGAACGTTTAATTCCCATCTCAGATAAAGCCCTTTACGAGTTGGAATTATGGTTTAGAGACCGCAATATCATGAACATTAAGCCTGGAGAACAAGACTATGTGTTCCTCAATAGACGTGGTGCTCACCTTACACGAACCATGATTTTGATTATGATTAAAAAGCAAGCGGAGTTGGCTGGCATCAAAAAAACAATCTCGCCACACACCCTTCGCCATTCATTTGCAACTGAACTGCTTCGTGGAGGCGCAGACTTAATTGCCATTCAAGCGATGTTAGGGCACGAAAGTGTTAGCACAACAGAGATCTATACGCACATAGATAGAGAGTCGTTGCGCAAAGCAATCATCGAACATCACCCACGAAACAAACCTAAATACACAAAAGAAAACAACACATAGTTTTCTTATTTTCTCCTAACATCTTTTTAATTGTTGGGCTGTTGTTCTCTTATTTTCGTTTGAATATTCCGCTTATGCTGTTGCGAAGGATATAAAACGAAAAGCAAGAGCTTGTCACTATGCTCGCACCTTGTATGCTCCAAGATAGCAATGTGTTGGAATTGGAGCTGACAAAGTAAACCAAACCTGCTAAAGATAGCTGTATTGCGAGGTATAAAAGCATTCGTTTTGAGATGCAAAAGCTATACTTTTGATAGGCAAAAGCATAGAGAATGATGTTAAAAAGCAATCCTGTTACCACCAAACCAAGACCTACTCCAAAAAGATAAGCATATTTATAGCCCAGCCAAAACATCATTATAAAAAGCAGATAGTAGGTCGTCTCGAGTAAGAAAAATGCTTTAGAGTCTCCTCGAGACAATGTAATATATGCCACAGGAAGCTCTAATGAGCGCATAAACATCGCAAAAATAGCCACTTTCACCATAGGAAGTACAGCCAAAAAGGCGTCACTATACAACAAAGGAAGGGCGATAGGAAGGGTCGACATCAATAGAATTAAGAGCGGAGAAATGAGCAATAGCGACACTTCTAACTGCCTATTAACAAGCAAATTGCGTTCTTCTACATTATTATTCACCGACGATAATCTCGGGAAATAATCGGTTTCCATTGCCGAGAAAATCACTCCTGCATAGGTCATCGTTATCATATAGCCTGCATTATACAAGCCAACATCATCTAAACTGCCCTCATAATTCAAGAAAGAGCGCACAATAAAGTCGCTTCCACTGCCCATTATACCCGCACCAAGAAAGGATATACCCAAACGAAGCATTGGTTTGGCTTCTGAAAAGGTATCTGAATCGAAATGAACTCGGTAGGGATAATAATGAAATGAATAGGTAATGGTAATGATAAACTGCGACAATGCAATGATAATCAACGAGGGTACGATGGCAGACTCGCCAAAGATGTAATACAATGGCACTGATGTTGCAAGCGCACAAAGCACTCCATAAATAGAAATCTCTGCCAAACGACGGAGCTTTCGGGTGGCTTTTAATATCGATAATTCGCCTGCAGACAAAGCGGTTAGGGCGATAATAGGTGCCAAAAGCATGAAATGTAGGGTGTGATTGCCCCACGAAAAAGTGTAATGGTTAATCAATGGACTCAAAACAACGCACAAAACAAAACCTAAGCAAGCTGTAATGAGGCTCCACGAACGTATTAACTCTATCCTACTTTTCAGCTCTTCGTGATGCTCTTCATCATAAAGTCGAGACAATTCACGCACTGCACTCATTCCAAGTCCTAAACCTGTGG
Source organism: Prevotella sp. oral taxon 299 str. F0039 (assembly GCF_000163055.2). Taxonomy (GTDB): domain Bacteria; phylum Bacteroidota; class Bacteroidia; order Bacteroidales; family Bacteroidaceae; genus Prevotella. The sequence continues at coordinate 1,352,254 of NC_022111.1, read as the reverse complement.
TGTCGGAAATCAATCGAACAGTCGAGTTAAAAAGTGCCATTAAACCCATACCTTGTGGTCCTAAGAGCAACGCAATGAGCTTATTGCGAACCATTCCGATAAGAATAACCAAGCCTTGAACACCTCCAAAGATGCTCGTATATTTAAGAATATGCGAATAACTATTGTTTGTTTCTTTCTTATTCATTATGGGTTTAAGGCTTAATCACCTACAAATATAGCGGTAAAGTATAGAAATGAATATAAAAATAACAAAAAATTAATACTTATTTTCAAGGTTCTTACTTTGGAGAATTTTATCTTTAACATCTCTGCAGGTTTTTATTTTACCTTTTGAAACGACCTTTCTTTCCAAACAAAGATAGAAATACACCAAGAAATTACCCATCTTTAGTTCGCTTGCTACATATTTCTAGATGCAGAACGAGCTCAAAACAAAAGGATTAAAAGCAAGAGAATACTATAAATAAAACCACGATAACATATGCTTTTTATTCCTTTCTTTTGTATATCTAAAATCAAATGATTACATTTGCACCACTATCACATTTCAATAACACTGCTTTTGATGCCTAAACTCAATGCTTTTAGAGTGTAAACTCACTGCTTTTAGCATGCAATAACAGTGCTTTTGAAACCTAAACAAAATATTTTGATGACACAAAAAATCACACACATCGCAACACTTCTTACGCCATGGCTCGGAGCTTTGGTTCCTTCTTCATTGGCATTGGCTCAAAACAAGGGCGACAAAGCACCACAACAAAAATACAATGTGGTGATGATTATGACCGACGACCACACTGCTCAAATGATGAGTTGTTACGACAAGCGTTATGTTAACACCCCTAATCTTGACCGAATTGCCGACAATGGGGTTAAATTCACCAATAGTTTTGTGGCTAATTCGCTATCAGGTCCAAGTAGAGCGTGCATGTTAACAGGCAAACATAGTCATAAAAACGGCTTCTTGAGTAATGAGATGAGCGTGTTTGATGGCACTCAACAAACCTTTCCTAAGCTGCTTCAGAAGGCTGGTTATCAAACAGCTATCGTTGGAAAGTGGCATCTTGAGACCCTTCCAACAGGCTTTGACTATTGGACTATATTCCCTGGACAAGGCAATTACTATAATCCCGACTTCATAACAATGAACAACGACACTGTTCGATATAAGGGATATGTAACCAATATCGTTACTGATCTTGGCTTAAACTGGCTCGAACAGCGTGATAAAAATAAGCCTTTCGTGCTTTTAATGCAACACAAAGCATGCCATAGAAACTGGCTTCCTGAGATGAAATACTTGAATGAGTATGAAGATAAAACCTTTGATATGCCCGATAACTTCAACGATAACTATGAAGGAAGAAAGGCAGCGTCGGCTCAAGAAATGCAAGTTGGCAAGCATATGGATATCATCTACGACACAAAGATGTATCTTCCAGGTCAAAAGTCACGTCTTTCAGATGGCTATTTGGGTATGATTGGCAGAATGAGCGATGAAGAAAAGGCAGAATACTTCAAGTTATATTCTCCTCTTTCTATCGACTTTTACAGTAAAGAGCATAAAGATACAGTGGAATTGTATAAATATAAGTTCCAACGTTATATGAGAGACTATGCCAAAGTGCTTAAAACTTTCGACGATAACGTAGGTAGAGTGCTCGACTACTTAAAGCAAACGGGTCTCGATAAGAACACTATCGTGATCTATGCATCCGACCAAGGCTTCTATATGGGAGAGCATGGATGGTTCGATAAGCGCTTTATGTATGAAGAAAGTATGCGTACTCCATTGGTAATGTCGTTGCCAAAAGAATTCAACAAACGTGGAGATATCAACGAAATGGTGCAAAACATCGACTATGCTCCAACCATTTTGCAAATCGCTGGTGTGAAAGTGCCTAACGATATACAAGGAGTTTCGTTGCTTCCACTATTAAAAGGACAAAAACAAAAGCACTGGAGAGATGCGCTCTACTATCATTTCCACGAGTATCCCGCTGAACATGCAGTGAAAAGACATTATGGAATTAGAACTAAACGCTATAAGTTGATTCACTTCTATAATGACATCGACTCTTGGGAATTATACGATTTAGAGAAAGACCCCAAAGAAATGCACAACGCTTATAACGATGCGAACATGCAACAAGTGGTGAAGAAGCTGAAAAAAGAGCTTTGGAAGCTACAAGAACAATACGATGATCCTATTCGTTTTAAATATCCTTTGAACTAAAACGAACATTGTTTATAAGTAATTTAATTGGCATTTGCGCTTCATTAAACATATAAAGAAAAAATAAAAAGCTTTTCGTTTTCTTCGTTTTCCATTAGTTCTTGGTTGTTTAACCAACTATTAAGAAGATAAGAAAACATGAAGTGCAATGATATTAAAAGGTTTCACTTTTGTTGTTTATCAACAAGTGAAACCTTTTATTATGCTCATCTCAATAGCAACAGAGTGATGTTGGAACTAACCAAATACTTAACTGATTTGCAAAAGTATTTTTATCCATAGATAGTTAGTATTGTTTGAAATATCATTTATTGTTACATCAATCATCTTTGCAACATCATCTAAGGCAGATAGAACCATAAAGTGTAATAAAACAAAAAAGCAAAAACGCTATCAAATCATTGATAATGCCTTTGCTTCTTAGTGATTCCGAAGGGGTTCGAACCCTTGACCCACAGCTTAGAAGGCTGTTGCTCTAATCCAACTGAGCTACGGAACCGCTGCAAAAGTACTAAAATAAAGGGACATAAAGAGCATAGTTTGGAGGAAGATATACGTTTGTTATAATTTTTTAACGAGAAAATGTTCCATAATTACCCACTTCCTTGCTATCATCTGTAATTCTTCTACTTGTTAAAAAGAAAATAGTGGCACAATAAAAGCATTGAGATTGAGGTGCAAAAGCATTGAGATTATACATTAAAAGCACTGCTATTACTATCTAATAACAGTGCTTTTGCTTCGACATCGTGCAATACTCGGTTTGAACTATGCCTCACTCTTTTCAATAAGAGCTAAGATTCCTTGTACCAAAGTGACAGGAGTATGCTTGATATACTCGGTTAATTGCGCTTTGTTGGGTTTCAGTTTTCCATTAATCAAACGACTAATAACAGGATTAAAGTTTCCATATAAGCCCAACATTCCAGCAATAAGCGTGCGTTTCACCTTTGCATTTGCCAATAGAAGAGCCAGAACTTGTGCCGTTTGACTATCTTTTCGATTCATGTTTAACACATCGTGTATAATGTAAATGTCGGTTTGCTCTAATCCTTTCAATACCTTATTTACACTTTCTTTAATTGCTTCTACCTCGTTACTTGCCCTTTGCGCCACCTCGTTTTCAAGTTGATAAGCCTGCTTGGGCATTGTCTTTTCTTTGTTATTGTGAAGCACATACTGCCTAATAGTTACATAGTTCTCCATCGAATTGCTCAATTTCTTCAACTCTTCGAGCTGTTCTATCACCTTAGTAATGCGCTTTATGTTCACAAGAACCTGCTCTCTATCGGTGTTTTTGAATGTTAATTCAATCTCTTTCAACTCTTTTTCGATAGCCATCACAACATTGTTTTGTTGCGAAATATTGTTAAGACGCACAAAAAGACCATCGATATAGTCGACAATAGCAGGCAAACAGTCTGCTCCCATCAGCCATTCATAGTGCTCACTCAACTGCTTAAAGTAACCGAGAGTGGTGCTCAAAGGCTCTTTTATCAAAGCCTTTTCGGTGAGGGTGATGCCGTTTTGCACCTCAGTGGTAATGCCGTTGATAGGCGCAACACGTGCCATTGTGCCTTTATAGAGTGTCAATGTTTCGATAATAGCCATGGTTTGTTGAATCCAAGGCTGATTCTTTTGCACCTGATCTTTAATCGTTTCGAGATTATCCGATGCCAAAGCGTTTTGCGACTCGATGGTTAATGCGTTACGTTCGAAGGCGTCGATGGTAACTATTTGGTTGATTTGACTTTGCAGTTTCTTAGGTAATAACATTGCAGTATTGCGGTTTAACTGCATAATGCGTTGCGAAATGGCAGTTAATTGCTTGTTGGCTTTGCGTGCCGACAGCGTTATTGCATCGAGATCGATGCGCAAAGACTCAATATCTCCTTTGTCATTGCGTTCTAATAGGTCGTACATCGCCTCAAGATCGTTTAGACGTTGCAACAGAATTTCTTTCGATTCGATATTTAGTTCGGCATTGTTTTTATCTCTATTCTTCATTATTATTACCACAGAAATAAAAATAAGTATTGCAAAAGCTGCGATAATAAAGAGGATTCGCATACTGGGTACACTGCTATCAAAATACAACCACTGCGCATTGTCGCCCGTTTCGGCATCGAGCAACAACACTCCTATGGCACTTCCCAACTGCAATTGCTGTTTAGCAACATTGCAGGCAGATGCCTCGAACTGAATGTCTGGATATAAAACGTGGTGCACTTTCAAACTATTTCCTTTGCGGGTGAAAGGTAAAATTCCATTGTTCAGCACTGCATAGAATAGCGTATCATTCACATACAACAGCTTTTTAATTCCCTTTACGTGCTTTTGTTCTTTGCTATTTTGCATAAACACCAGTCTATTGGTTGCCCCAATAAATCGTGGATTCTGCTCATCTGTAACAATAAAGTCACGCAATGCGCCCGTAGAGTCGTTGCTACTAATGGGCACTAACTTGTTGTTTGTGCCATAAAATAGGCCATTATTGAGCGTAGCAATATACAAATGAGAGTTGTTATCCTTTGAAAGAAAGGCGATAACATATTTGTTTTGGAAGTTATTTAGGGGCTCTACGCTTCCTTTTTTATCGATAATAAAGGCACTATCTTGCACTCCTAAATAGAGTTTTGTTTGCTTTTCGTCGCTAAAAAGATATGAGGCAGTAATCTTTGCACAACTTTGATAGAGGGTAGAAGGGCGTACAAAGAGTTGATTTTTGATGTAACTCGAACTTAAAGAAATGGTCTTTACCGAGTTATGAGAAGTGGTATAGAACAGCTGTTTCTTACTAGAATGAAGCTGAATAACCGTCTCTGAGGCAGGAAGTGTGTATATTTTCTTAGCCGAAAGCTCGCCATTTTTCCTGCAATAGATCTCATTTTGGGCATTAATAAAATAGCTATTATCCTCATCGGAACATGAAGTTGTAATGGCTCCGTTATCATTAAACACACTAAGATGATGTGGAATGCGCCACAAAGCATTCTCTGTTACCAGCGACATAAAGCCATTTTTTGTTCCAATGGTTAAGATATTACTGCACAATGTAGGCACCTTTCGGCGCAAAGGAATGGTGATAAAATGTTCAAGATCTTTACTTATGGCAATGGTTTTATTGCCTATTAAATAGTGGTTGTTGCCTATTTGTGTGTAAACAGCAGGGCAAAAGTCGAGCGAAACGCTCTTAAACATCTGTCCTTTGATATTTTCTTTGATAAGAGAATCATTGAGAAGGCTGTATAAAGTGTCGTTTTTAATGTAAACATACTTCACGTCTTGCTGTTCATGTAATACCGAAACGTGTTTTGTTGATAGGTTGATTACCAACAAACCGCTTTGCGATGCAGCCACAATAGTGTTTTTGTTATATCTCGAAAGTTTGCGAATAACCTGTGGACTCATGCAATTTGCACTGCTTTGGACTGGATATAAGCGTTGGAGGGAATTGGTTTCGTTGCTTAAAGGCAAATAGAATAAGCCATTACTACTTGCTACTAGCAACTCGTTGGGTGTAGAAATGATGTCGTAAACCGAGTAGTTGATGCCTTTAACTGGGATAGAATAGTTTTTGAGGTGATGTAGTTTGCCTTTTGAAAGTTGCCATTTCTGAAGTCCTTTGTTGCGTATTCCAATCCAACAAAGCGTGTCGTTATGGGGCAAAGGCTGCACAACCACTTTATAAATGCGGTCGTCTGAAATATCAAAATGTTGCTTTTCGTGATCCGATATGCGCCAAACATCACCCTCAGCACTACCAATCCAGCTAACAGAATCATTCTCTTGCGAGATAGATACAAGTTGTTCGTCGAACGATTGTTCGAGTTCTCCGAGCTGAAGGTTATGGTCTTGTTCGTTGCAAGCTATGAAAATAGTGAGTAAGAAGAACGACAAAAGTCCCTTAATAGCATGTCTTTTCAATTTCGTTACACCACTTATCGGTTCAACGAAATCTGCTATTAGGCTATAAAGTCTCACAGGTTTCATGCTTGTTACATTGTAGTTGTTTTACTATTTATTCTTGGTTGGCCTCGAAAAGCAATTATAGTACGAGTTGTTTTGCAAACTCCCACACCACAATTCCAGCGGTTACGCTTACGTTAAGCGAGTGTTTGGTGCCCAATTGTGGTATTTCTAAACAACTATCACTGGCATTTACCACTTCTTGTTGAACCCCTTTCACTTCGTTTCCCAACACAACAGCATAGCGTTTAGAGTGGTCTAAATTTATTTTAGCCATGTTTTGCGACCCTTCTACCTGCTCAATTGAATAAACAAAATAGTCTTGTTGCTTTAGTTCTTCAACCGCATCGAGGGTCGATTTATAGTATTTCCAGCTCACACTATCCTCTGCTCCAAGTGCAGTTTTATGTATTTCAGCACTGGGTGGTGTAGCCGTTATGCCACATAAGTAAACAGCTTCGATTCGAAAAGCGTCGCAACTGCGAAATACCGAGCCCACATTATGAAGCGAACGAACATTGTCGAGCACCACAACGAGCGGTAGTTTGCGAGCCGCTTTGAACTCTTCTACCGTTAAACGGTTCATTTCTAATACGTTTAACTTGCGCATTTTATTCTGTAATCTTATGTAAAGTGTTTAGCTTTGAGCATATACCAAGGCATAAGCCTTAATGCGTTTCACCATTGAAAGGAGTCCATTTGAACGAGTTGGAGATAGGTGTTCTTTCAAACCAATAGCGTCTATAAAGTATAAGTCGCTATCCAAAATCTCTTGAGGAGTGTGATTATCGAGCACTCTAATAAGCAAAGCGATGATGCCTTTCACAATTAAAGCATCGCTATCTGCGGTAAAATGCAATTGTGTTCCGTCGAAATCGCATTGCACCCACACCCTACTTTGACAGCCTTCGATGAGGTTTTCTTCTGTTTTATATTGGTTATCAAGGGGTGAAAGTTCATTACCTAAGTCGATAAGCATTTGATATTTATCCATCCAATCAGCGAAATCGTTGAACTCTTCGATCACTTCGTCTTGTATTTGATTGATTGTCATACCTTTGTTTTTATGCCTCAGAAAGTCTTTTGAGGAACTTTCTGAGGTGCGTTGTTTATAATTTGATTGTCAATTATTTTGGTTTTGTATCCCCTTTGCAAGTGCTTTGTTTATAAGGCTTTTGCGCTTGGTTTTGAAAAGCATTGATATTGCGTTGTAAAAGCATTGCTTTTAGGGTGTAATTGCATTGCTTTTAGGGTGCAAACTCATAGCTTTTACGGAGCAATGTGTTATTTGGGGGCTACGGTAACCAGCTTAAACACTTTGTCGTTAGGACGCACTTTGTCGGTAACGGGGATTGAAACGTTCCAACCTTTCTCTACTTTTTCAACTGGATTGAGGTCGTATCGAATTTCATTCGCATCGAGATACATCACTCCAGTGGTAGGTCCTGTAATTAAAATGCGTTCGCCTTTCTCTATTTCCGAAGCGGTAACGGCAATCTCTGCTACGCCTATTTTAGAGAAATATTTCACTACTTTGCCCACAAGTACTTTCTTTTCAGTGGCTGCACTACCATAATTCTTGTTCCATTCGCCTAGCTTTTGACCTTGATAATAGCCGTCCCAGAATCCACGATTGAACACTTTTGATAGCTCTTCGTCCCACTTATCCTTCTTTTCTTCAGTGAAAGTGTCGTTTAATACGCTCTCAATGGCTTCTTTATAGCATGTAACTACCTTGTAAACATACTCTGGTCCACGTGCACGACCTTCGATTTTGAATACTCTTACACCTGCATCCATCATCTTATCGATGAACCTTAAGGTCTTAAGGTCTTTGGGACTCATGATGTATTGGTTATCTACTTCAAGCTCAGTGCCTGTTTCTTTGTCGGTAACAATATACGAACGACGGCATAGTTGACGGCAATCTCCACGGTTAGCCGAATGTGCTTCGTTGTCGATACTTAAGTAACACTTGCCCGATACCGCCATACATAGTGCGCCATGGCAGAACATTTCTATGCGAATAAGCTCGCCATTAGGACCTCGCACATCGTCTTCTATAATACGTTGGTATATCTCTGACACTTGTTCCATGTTGAGTTCTCGAGCCAATACCACAACATCGGCATATTGAGCATAGAACTTTAACGAATCGATATTGGTGATGTTGAGCTGTGTAGACAAGTGAACCTCAACGCCAATGCTACGACAATACATAATAACTGCAACGTCGGCGGCAATCACTGCACTTACTTTTGCTTCTTTTGCAGCGTCTACTATACGGTGCATTGTTTCGATATCACCTCCGTAAATAATGGTGTTCACTGTTAAATAGCTTTTTATTCCATGTTCGGAACATATCGAAGCAATTTCGTGAAGGTCGTCTATTGTGAAATGATTGGCTGAATGTGAGCGCATATTTAGTTGTCCAATACCAAAGTAAATGGAGTTTGCTCCAGCCTGAATTGCTGCCATTAAGCTCTCTCTTGAGCCCACGGGAGCCATTATTTCATACTTATTTATATTCTGTTCTTTAATCATGATGTTGCAAAGTTACGTAAAACTCTTCAGTAATTGTTATTTTATTACATTATTATATTTAAGAAACAATGAATTATTTGTACTTTTGTTGCCGTTTGAATACTTTATATTCGGGACTTAAAAAGAAACGTCTTTATCGAACAAGACGTGCCGTTCTAAACATAATGAAATATGATTAAAAATATAATTTTCGACTTTGATGGAACGATTGGCGATTCAACCGCCTTAATTGTGCAATGCCTTCAAGATACACTTTCAGAACTTAACTTGCATATTTGCACAGCACAAGAGTGTCGAAATACCATTGGGTTACCTTTGAAAGCTGCTTTTGTAGAGCTTGCAGGCAATGACGAAGCAATAATAGAGCAATGCATTACAACTTATGAAAAGGTGTTTAGACGTAACAATAAACCTGGTTCTGTTCCACCTTTCGAGCATGTTATAGACACCATTCATGAACTTTCACGTCGTGAAATACAAATGACTATCGCCACAAGTCGTCGTTCTTGGTCGGCAAGGGCTTTGCTCGAAGAAATGAAAATCGACTCTTTTATACCCTATATCATTGGTGCAGACGAGGTTTCAAACCACAAACCGCACCCCGAACCTGTTCTAAAAACATTAGAAGAACAGTATTTTAAGCCCGAAGAAACGATTGTGGTGGGTGACACTTGGTTTGATATTGAAATGGGGAAAAGGGCTGGTTTGCGCACAGTTGGCGTTACTTTTGGTAACGGAACGAAAGAAAGTTTAGAACAAGCAGGCGCAACTTGGATTATAAACGACTTTGCTTTGTTGCTCGATATCATTGAAAAAGAAGCATAACAAAAGAAGAACAGACTCCTAAAGGGTCTGTTCTTCTTTTCTATGTGTTTGTTAAATCTCCTCTGTTTTATAGCCTATTAAGGTGTATAAAGCAATTGTCTCTATGTTTTTCACATTTGTTTTTCATGCTAATAGCATGGTTTTGTTTGTGGTATTTCTAACAATATTCCTCACCTTTCTTCACTTGTACTTCTGTAACATACTTGCGAATGAGAGCCGAAGAGTCTTCTTTTTTACATATAAGGAGCACATTGTCTTGTTCAGCAACAATGTAATCATCGAGTCCATTGATCACTGCAAGCTTGCCTTTAGGTAGCTTTACAACACAATTAGAGCAGTTTTCCATCAGCACATCGCTATCAATTATCACATTGTCTGTGCTATTGTTGCTCTTTTCTTCATATATACTGTGCCATGTTCCCATATCTGCCCAACCATAATCGCACTTTAATAAATAGGTGTGTGATGCCCTTTCTAACATTGTTCTGTCGATAGGTATGTTGGGATATTCGTAATAATTGGTTTCAAGAAAAGCCCTTTCTTCTTCCAAAGTGGCGTTGGAATTCTCATCATCTAAAGTCTTTAGCACCATAGGAAGCAGTTGATAAGTGTTCTCGAGCAGTTGTTTTGCTCGTGCAAAGAACATACCTGTGTTCCAATAAAACTCGCCACTATCTACAAATAGCTGTGCAAATTCACGATTAGGTTTCTCTGTAAACGACTTAACGGTATAGATATCGTGATCTACATTGTCGCCTATTTGAATGTAACCATAGCCTGGTTCGGGTCGTGTAGGGCGCACTCCCATAGCCACAATAGCTTCTTTTTCCTTCTCCATAAACGCCAAAGCCTCGTGCACATTGACACTAAATGCGTCTTCATTGCGTATGTCTTGGTCGGAAGGAGTTACCAAAATGGTAGCTTTTTCGTCTAATTTTGTAATGCGATAAGCTGCCCAAGCCACAGCAGGAGCGGTGTCTTTGCGAATGGGTTCGTCTAATATTTGTTCGTCGGAGATGTGAGGTAATTGTTCTTTGACAATTGAAACATACTCTCGAAAAGTACTTATTATAATGCGATTTGCAGGTACTAAGCGAGCAAGTCGGTCGTATGTTTGTTGCAATTGCGTTCTTCCCACCCCAAAGAAGTCGATGAATTGCTTTGGATATTCATTCCTACTAGATGGCCATAAGCGTTTTCCTTTGCCTCCAGCAAGTATCACACAATATAAATGATCAATCAGTTCCATAGTAATACAAGGTTTTATTGGTGTGCAACTGCATCTCTTTTATTTCTTCAAAGATAAGAAAAAAATAGGGAATAGCATACTTTTTAGGCTCATAAAAAGTATAAAATACCTAATATTTGTGATACTTTTAATGTGAAGAAGATATGCTTTGACCTTTTGTTTTCGAGATGATTATACATTAAATAATATAAGGTTTATATTTGTCCTGCTTCTACTTGTCGTACAATTCTTTCGGTTAAGCGATCTACTCCGTTAGGTTCATACTTCTTTTTGAGGCTTGCTCCAAACATCCAAGCAAAGGTTTGATAAAACCCCGCACGCACTGGTCCGAGGAAAGCCTGTATCAATCCATAGGAAGAAGAGTTGCTTTCTCGATATATTAGTTTGATAAGTAGTTTACCTTGACTATACGAAAGCTTCTTCATTCGAGGTGTATATTCTCGTTTTATGCTCTCTTCTACCATCTTCATGTGGGCATCTTTCGCCTTTTTATTAGGCAAAGTTTCGAGATATTCGTATGTTTCTATGATTATTTTGTTTACCTCTTTGGCAATAGGTAACACCTTCTTAACATTCAACACTAGTCGATTATAGGCTTCACGTTGCTTTTCATCTTCAAAAATAGGTTGCGGATAAACGTAGACATTGCTCATTTGAACATACTGAATGCTATCTTTCCCATGCAAAACCTTACCTACTTTTATCATAGGCACAAACATAGTATTCTTTAAGTCGACATCTGCTGCGGAAGGAGTATTGTCTTCTTGATCTTCTATTTGTGCCGAAATGGTTGTTGTGAAGAAGATAGTTATTAATAAAAATAGAGCTCGAAGCATTGTCATAAACAATCCGTTATGTGGTTTTTATGCCCTTTTAATAGGGCGGTTACGTACGAACAAAGGAACAATATAAATATGATATAAGCAAGTTTTTAATACTCTTTTTTGATATTTTGATTCCATTTTGCATGTAAAAAAGCAGTATTGTGATCTTATTCTATGTCTTTTAGAATATCAATAGCTACTCAACAAAAATCATCTCGCCATGTTTCATTCTTAATAGCTATGCTATTATAGCTCAAAAGCATTGTTTTTAGGCCGTAAAAGCAATGTTATTGCATGGCAAAAGCACTTCTTTTTAGCTCATATAAGAAAGATATTGAAAACTAAAGAGATACAAAAAGCTCTCGAAAAGATCGAGAGCCTCATCATCTTTATCTTATTTATGCTTTATTTTTATGCCAAAACTGAGCACCAAAGAGAAAATAAAAAGCTATTGCAGTTATAAATCCTGCTATAGTATCAATAGCATAATGCGCCTGTATATATACCGTTGCCATGCACAAGAACACAAAAAATGGTATAAGAACCCAAAACAACCAACGCTTTTTTGCATTCCATGCCAATAACATACATAGTGTTGATATACCTACATGAGAGCTTGGAAATGCTGCAGTTGGGCGTTCTCCTGCCTCTTTTGCACTCTCTACAAGTTGATAAAAAATGCCATTGGGGTATCCAGGACTAGGGAAACAATCGGTATGTGTATTGAAATAGTGTCCAACGGCAGGGAAGATGCCTTTTGAAACACTATCCATTCCAATGGCTTTAAAGTAGAATGTAGGTCCAACAACAGGCAAAAAGTCGTATATTACATAGTAAACCATGAACGAAGCAATGATGACAAAGGCGCAACGTTGAAAGTTTTTATAATCGTAGAAGAAGTAAAATAGAACCAAAAGCACCATCATAGGATAGTAAGCTACATAGCCTAAATCCATTAATTCGCTGATGATGGGCGACGAAAAGACCTGAGAGAATGACACAGAAGGCTGAAAACCAAAGAGCTGTTGCTCCCATGTTGCAAACCAATGGTCGAGGTTTGGGAATATTCTATTGATCTCGTAAGTGTCGGGATACCACCAAGCTAAAAGCCCAAACTGCAACAATACTCTTGCAAGTTGTGTGAGTTTACAAGGCACAAGTCTGTAAACCAGCCATAAACCCATTGTCATTGCAACAATTCTAAGGCGCCCCCACATCATCGAGTCAGGGTTTTCTAATCGTGTGTAGGTAAATAATATCACTAAAGTGGTGAGCACTAAATAGGCTAACACAGCCCATTCTAAAGCCAAAAGACCTTTTCTTGGCTTTGCTTCTATCTTCAATAAGTCTATAATAAAATTCTTCATGCGTGTTGACACCTATTAAATCTCGCCTCGTTCTCTATACCATTGAATGGTGAGATGAACGCCTTTTTCTAGGTTAAACGATGGGTGATAACCCAATTCATCGACAGTTGGTTCGATATTACATCGCCAATTGCGTTGTTTTAATATGTTGTATTTGTCGTTGTTAAGTGCTGTTATTTTACCTGTTATGCGTGATATGTATTCTGAAACACATGTAACAACACGTAAAACCCATAGCGGAGCCACTATACGAAGGCACCAAGGCATACCTAATTCTTTACGAATGAGGTCGCTAAAGTGACGTGATGAATAAACACTACCATCAGAAATGAAGTATGTTCTACCGCTTTTTCCTCGGTCAAAGGCAAGGAAAACCACTTGAACAACGTCTTGAACATACACAAAAGTGAGGTCTTGTTGCTTATAACCCGCAGCAAAGTCGATATGATTCTTAATGCTCTTAGCCATCATGAAATAGTCTTTTTCACGTGGACCATACACTCCTGTGGGTCTAAGAATAATGTAAGGGAAATTGTTTCCTATTGAGTTGATATACTCTTCTGCGGCAAGTTTGCTTTCAGCATATGCCGTATTGGGGACAGGAACATCTGTTTCACAAATCTCTTTGTAGGGTTGTTGTTCGTGAACAGGACCATAAACGCTTAGCGAACTAATAAAAATAAAGCGTTTAAGGGGCATCTTCAATGCAATAAGAGCATTGACAAGGTTCTTTGTGCCTTCTGTATTTACTTTGAAAAAGTCGTCCTTATTGATACATTTTGTAGCTCCTGCAGCATGTATTACATAATCGAAAGTGGTGTTTGCAAGCTGTTTTTTGAGCGTTTCTTCATTCGAAAGGTCAAGTTCTATAAATCTTATTCTTTCGTCACTAAGGAACTCTTTGGAGCTACTTGGGCGTATTGCAGCCCACGTTTCCATACCACGACGCAGAGATTCTTCAACAATAAAGCTGCCAATAAAGCCGCTTGCGCCTGTGATTAATACTTTCATTCTTTGCTGATTGATTGTTATTTGCGGTTGCAAAGATAAAAAATAATCTTGATAGAAACAAAAAAGACACTTATTGTTGGAAGCTTATATATTTATGAAAAGAGGTTGAAACTTTGCCAATAAGTATTCTTTTCAGTTGAGAGCATAGCATCATAACGAGCTATTATCGTGTCCGATGGGCAACACAATAGCCTTTGTTGCTTGATAATGGATAACAAAAAAAAAATCAATTTGGTGCATGGTAAAATCGTTCATGCGCTCAATAGTTTCTTGATTATTAAGGAATTGCAGTTAGATAGGCATCTATTCCCCCGTTAAGAGGAAGGTTTCTTCGCCTTTGGTAGCCTCAAAGAAAGGTGCTTCTTCACGCAAAGAGATGTCGTCGTAGATAAATTCTGCCACAATCGTGTTATGTCCATCGGGCAAGATGAGTCCCATTTTGCCATCTTTTTGGGCAATAACAGGAATGATAGAGAGGTCGTCTGAGAAGATATAAGGAGTGCGCAAGAAATCGTAGAGCGGCTCGATTAGAATGTTACCCTTGTAGTCTTTCATTCCAAACTTGCCGTTCTCTTCGTATATTTCGTGGTATTGAACATACTTACTCTTTATTCTTTTTAAGTAGAAATCGAACTTTTCTTTGTTCGAAAGCAATTCTTGTAAGAAGCTAAAGGTGTCGCAATAGTTTGCCATAGCACGTGCAAGCACTACTTTAAGGTCAAGTCCACTGAGCACTTTTCTATTAAAGTCGATGTAATATGCAATGGCTTCTTCTTTCTGTTCGACAGTTAAAGCAGACAAATTGTCTTCAAACTTCAACATCATAGCTTTACTTCCGTGCATTGCTTTGATATATCTATGAATTTGACGAGCCATCTCATCGCAAACAAACTTATCGATTCTTTCTTGTTCAATGGGGTCGATGTATAGGTCGTTAAAGTTTTCTTGAGTAATTATCTTTGTCATATTACCTCCTTTTGGTTCAAAGGTAATGATAATAAATGACAAATCCAAAGCATTTATTGTTTTTTCTTTGCCCCACTACAGAGTATCATTCTTTTATTTATAGGTGTGCAACAACAGGGTGATGGCAGTGTCGTTGTGGCAGAGACGATGTGGGTTGAACAACTAAAAGCTATGCTATTATGGGGCAAAAGCATTGTTTTTGGGGTGTAAAAGGACTGCTTTTAGTGTGCAATGTCAATGCTTTTAGAAACGAGTGGCATGACAAGTGCATTGCAAGACGCAAAAGACAAGCAGACAAGGGAGAACAAATGTGGTTTTGATGGATAAGATATTGGATTTTGACAAATAAGGATTAGCGTTTTGATGAAACGGAGTTGGGGTTGATAAACCAAAGAGATGAACAACGGATGGCTAAGTTTTGGCGGTTGAAAGAGTGGTTGATAACAATAAAAGGGGTGCCCCTCTGCATTGAGAAAGGGCACCCTATGTTAGATTTATATATATTGTATGATGAAAAGTTTCAGGTTTTCTTATTTGCCTTTAATCATTATTAAGAGCATTTTGAAACGTTTATCGGCTCTCAATGCGTGTGGATGATTGGCTGGCATAATGATGGTTTCGCCTGCTGTTACAATTCTTTCAACTCCATCAATCTTAATAACTGCCTCGCCATCGAGCACTTGTACGGTTGCATCGAATGGTGCAGAATGTTCTGAAAGTGCTTGTCCTGCATCGAAAGCAAAGAGAGTTAGGCTACCTGCATCGTTGTGCAAGAACTCTTTACTAACAATTCCACCTTCAGAATAGTCGATCATTTCTTGTGGAATAAATTGTGTTCCTTTTTCTATTTTCTTTTCCATTTGAATGTAATTTTATTGGGTTAATCTTTTAATTAAATATGTATAGTAACCGACAAACACCGTGCCACAAATAATTGTTGATAACAAATGTTACCGTGTTTGCACCAAAACAGATTTTTATTTATATTTGCAAGTAATTATGGAGAAGAAAGTTTTGAAGGCTCTTTGCAAGTGCGTGCTCTTCAATGGCATAAGTGCTGAGGAGATAACAGCATTGATGGAGCCTATTGGATATAAGCTTGTAGAATATAGTAAACGTGACATTTACTTATTAGCAGGCATGCCTTGCAAGTATGCAGACATTATTATCGAAGGCGAATTGGTTGCCCGCATGGTTAGTTTGTCGGGTAAATCGGTAGAAGTTAGTCGTCTTTATTCTGGCGATATCATTTCTCCTGCCTTCATTTTTGCCAATGATAAGAGTATGCCTGTTAGTGTTGAGACCGATAGTGCAACGCTTATTTTTAGAATGCAGCCCTCTACTTTAAAATATTTGATAGACAACTACGAGGTGATAAGAATGAACTTTATTCGCTCTTTGTCGAATATTGATGTGTTCTTAACTAAAAAAATGCGCCTTTTGAGTTTACTTACCGTTCGTGAAAAGGTGTCGTATTTCATCTTAGAAGCCGCTGGGAAACAGCAATCAGACACTATTCGCCTTGATAAATCACGTCAAGAGATTGCCGAGAGCTTTGGAATTCAAAAGTTCTCACTACTTCGTTGTTTATCAGAATTGGTAGATTCGGGTGCTATTAAAGTCGAAGGTAAAACGATAACCATACTCGATCGCTCTAAAATGTAGTGTTTTCTATGTGCTTTCACTCACTAAACACTAACGAAGAGTGGCCCACTCTTCTCAATAACCCATTCGATTATCTTCCACACACTTTATGTATTAGGGCTGCAGAGCTGGTTCGTGAGGATATAAAACAACATCAGTCGTGGCACGAAGAGGTGCAAAAAGGCAAGATGTTTGGGGTTTTGTTGGTAGAAAAAGCGGATGGGGATCGGGGCTATTTGACTGCTTTTTCGGGTCAAATAGGCGGTTCGGGCAATTGGGAAGGATATGTTCCGTTGGTGTATAACTATTTAGAAGAAGGGCAATATTTTAAGGTTCACGAAGCAGAAATTAGCGAGATGAATCGCAAAATTGATGCGCTTGAATCGTCGAACGATTATCTTTCTCTTCTCAACTCACGTTCTTCTATTGAGAAAGAGGCTGAAAAAGCCATTTCAAACCATTGCAAGCAGATGGAAACGGCAAAGGCTTTGCGAGACGATTTGCGCCAAACCAACCTCGATTCGACAGCTCTTGAACGACTATTGAATGAAAGTCGTTTTATGAAGGCAGAGCTAAAACGATTGAAAAAGCATTATAAAGAGCGTTTAGAAGGGGTGGCCTGCCAGATAAAGACTGTTGAAAGCGAGATAGAAGCAATGAAAGTGCAGCGCAAAAACATGTCGGACGCCTTGCAAACATGGCTCTTTGAACACTTTGAAATGCTGAACTGCAAAGGAGAAAAACGTAATTTGATTGCTATTTTCAATGACTTGGAACAAAAAATGCCCCCTTCTGGGTCGGGAGAATGTTGTGCTCCAAAGCTATTTCAATATGCCTTTCAACACAAAATGCGCCCTTTAGCTATTGCAGAGTTTTGGGTTGGCGACTCACCTCGACAGATGATTCGACACGATGGCTATTTTTATCCTGCTTGTAAACACAAGTGTGAGCCGATATTGAGCTATATGTTAGAGGGCGTTTCGATGCTAGATGGAGTACGAAAGCCAGACGCTGAACTGACTCTTGCAACGCTATTTGAAGACGAAAGTATTAGAGTGGTGGTGAAACCCTGTGGAATGCCGAGCGTTGAAGGACACCATTCGTTGGTGTCGGTAGAGCAATTGATGCGCAATGAATATCCTACAGCCGATAGTCCGTTGATTGTTCATCGCTTAGATATGGACACTTCTGGTATTATGATTATTGCTAAAACAAAGCAAGCCCATAAGTGTTTGCAAGAACAATTTGCCTTGCACCAAGTGAAAAAGCGTTATATTGCAGTGCTAGAGGGCGTTTTTAAGCATCAACCAACATGCGGTTGCATTGAATTGCCTTTGCTTCCGAACGTGAACGAGCGTCCCTTGCAGATGGTAGACGATGTGTATGGCAAGGAAGCAACGACCTATTATCGTGTAATTGGGGTGGAAAATCAGCGCACAAGGGTGGCTCTTTATCCTCAAACAGGGCGCACGCATCAGCTAAGAGTGCACTGCTCGCATGGTGAAGGACTGGCTCTTCCTATCGTGGGAGATTGTCTTTATGGCAAACCCGACTCTCGTTTGCATCTTCATGCCGCTGCTATTGCGTTGAAACATCCTGTAAATGGCAAGAGAATGGTATTCAAATCGTCTCCTGCTTTCTAACGATATCATGACAAAGAGGATTGTTATTATTAACTATCATATAATAATATGTATAATAAATGTAGTGTTATGTCAGAACTTTTTCATAATTTTACACCATTAAACCTAGAATAATTACATAAATAACTAAAAAAAATAAGACTAAAGACATGACAAAAAACAAAGTGTTACTGGCTCTTTTGGCAGTAGTTTTTTTAGCTCTTCCACAGTCGTTGTGTGCCCAATTTAATTGGAAATACACAGTAGAGAAGGGTAAAATCGTTACAGAAGTTCCTCTACGAGCACCAGGTCAGACCACAGCTCTTCAGTTAACAACACCTAAAATGCCTGTTGTTAGAGTGGGATTTGTGGGTCTTGGAATGAGAGGACCAAGCGCAGTTGAACGTTGGATGCACATTCCTGGAATTGAAGTTGTGGCTCTTTGCGACTATGAAGCAAAGAGAGCAGAGGCTTGTCAAAAGATATTGAGAGACAATTCGATGCCTGCTGCTGCTATATATAGCGGTGAAGAGGGTTACAAAGAATTGTGCAAGCGCAAGGATATTGACTTGGTTTATATTGCAACAGACTGGGATCACCACTTCCTTGTAGCTAAATGCGCTATGGAAAACGGCAAACATGCTGCTATTGAGGTGCCTTCTGCAATCAATCTTAGAGAGATTTGGACACTTATCGACTTATCTGAAAAGACACGTTTACACTGTGTTATGCTTGAGAATTGTTGCTACGACTTCTTCGAGCTCAATTCTTTGAACATGGCTCAAAAGGGTGTTTTCGGTGATGTTATTTACGCTCAAGGAGCTTATAAACACGAACTTTCTTCTTTCTGGAAATACTATTGGAAGAAGAATGCACAAGACAAACTTGGCTGGAGATTAGAATATAACAAGGATTATCGTGGCGACTTATATGCAACTCATGGTCTTGGTCCTATCGCACAGGTGTTAAATATTCACCGTGGAGACCGCATGAGAACCTTAGTTGCTATGGATACAAAATCGTTTAATGGTAAGAAATTGGTTGAAAAATATACTGGTGAGCCTTGCGAAAAGTTTGAAAATGGCGACCAAACAATGACGCTTATTCGCACAGAACAAGGTAAGGTGATTGAAATTCATCACAACGTAATGACTCCACAACCATATAATAGAATGTATCAGTTGACTGGTACTGAAGGCTTTGCTAACAAATATCCTGTTGAAGGCTTTGCTGTTTCTGCTAAAAAGATGGAAGCTGGTGGCGTGAAACCTTCTGCTGACAACCTAAGCGGCCATTCTTATTTGTCTGAAAAAGATAAGAAAGCATTGGAAGAAAAATACCTTAGTCCGATAATTAAGCGTTATGGCGAGGAAGCTAAAGAGGTTGGAGGTCATGGTGGTATGGACTTTATCATGGACTCTCGTCTTGTTTACTGCCTACAAAATGGTCTTCCTATGGACATCGACGTATATGATTTGGCAGAATGGTGCTGTCTTGGTGAGCTAGGTGCTATCTCTATGAATAATGATTTCATGCCTGTTGAAGTGCCAGACTTTACTCGTGGCGACTGGAATAAGGTGAAAGGATTTACTCATGCTTATGCTTCTCCTGCTGATGAGGCTGCTACTTTAGCTCAAGCTAAGGCTTTCACTGCTAAATTGAAGGAGAAAGGAAAACGCTATTGGGACGCTTTCGATAAGAAAAATAAGAAGAAGTAGTTTTTCATAATATATATATTCATTAGTTTTTTGGTGAAAGGTTGTTGCTATACACCGCAAAGGTAGAAGCAACAGCCTTTCTTTTTTTATGTATTGGATAGTACGGGAGAATTAAGAATAGGAGTAGATGAAGATCGATCAAGGAATGGTTATCTCTCTTGTAAATACCTATTACATTTTACATCTGTCTAAATATAAATCTGTTTTATTCTGAAGAGGGATTTATCTCTTTACTAAAGACTTTCATGGGCGATATCTTTCGAAGCTTTAATTCGCTTTAGATTAAAGAAAAGGATTGTTTTAAGCGAGACGAAAGTGAAGATCTTTTTTGTAAAAGGGATATCGACAACATGAATGTCAATGCCTTTTTGAAAAGTGATTTCGCTTTGATTGGGGTATAAAAGAAAAGGAGTTTGCCGTTTAAAGCAAACTCCTTTTTATTGTTTAACTAGATGTCTTGAAGCATCTAACGTTGTTTCTTACAACTGAGGACCAGCTGCTACAAGAGCTTTACCAGCTTCGTTGCCTTCATATTTCTTGAAGTTCTTGATGAAACGAGCTGCTAGGTCTTCTGCTTTCTTAGTCCATTCTGCTGCATCAGCATATGTATCACGAGGATCAAGGATTTCTGTTGCAACACCTTCTAGTTGAGTTGGGATCTCGAAGTCGAAGATAGGAAGCTTCTTAGTTGGTGCAGAGTTGATGTCACCGCTAAGGATTCCGTCGATGATACCACGTGTATCCTTAATAGAAATACGCTTACCTGTACCGTTCCAACCTGTGTTTACCAAGTATGCCTTAGCACCATTCTTCTCCATTTTCTTAACTAGTTCTTCAGCATATTTTGTTGGATGCAATTCAAGGAATGCTTGTCCGAAACATGCAGAGAATGTTGGTGTTGGTTCAGTGATACCTCTTTCTGTACCAGCTAGCTTAGCTGTGAAACCTGAAAGGAAGTAATATTTAGTTTGTTCTGGTGTTAAGATTGATACTGGAGGAAGCACTCCGAATGCATCAGCACTTAAGAAAATAACTTGTTTAGCTGCAGGACCTGCAGAAACTGGCTTAACAATGTTATCAATATGATTGATAGGATAAGATACACGAGTATTTTCTGTTGTGCTCTTATCTGTGAAATCGATCTTACCATTAGCGTCAACTGTAACGTTTTCTAACAATGCATCACGACGGATTGCACGGTAGATGTCTGGCTCAGACTCTTTATCAAGATTGATAACCTTAGCATAGCAACCACCTTCGAAGTTGAATACACCATTGTCATCCCATCCATGTTCGTCGTCACCGATAAGCAAACGCTTAGGATCTGTTGAAAGAGTTGTCTTACCAGTACCTGATAATCCGAAGAAGATAGCTGTGTTTTTGCCTTCCATGTCAGTGTTAGCAGAGCAGTGCATTGATGCAATACCCTTCAAAGGAAGGAAGTAGTTCATCATAGAGAACATACCTTTCTTCATTTCACCACCATACCATGTGTTCAAAATGATTTGTTCTCTTGTTGTAACATTGAATACAACAGCTGTTTCTGAGTTAAGACCTAGTTCTTTATAGTTTTCAACTTTAGCCTTAGAAGCGTTGTAAACGATAAAGTCTGGTTCTTGATCTAATTCTTCTTGACATGTTGGTTTGATGAACATATTTGTTACAAAGTGAGCTTGCCAAGCAACTTCCACGATGAAACGAATCTTCATTCTTGTGTCTTTATTAGCTCCACAGAAACCATCAACAACGAATAAACGCTTGTTAGAAAGTTCTTTCTTAGCTAAATCATTAACAACATTCCATGCTTCTTGTGTTGCAGGATGGTTGTCATTTGGATATTCTGGAGTTGTCCACCATACAGTATCGTGTGATGTTGCATCATCTACAATAAACTTATCTTTAGGAGAACGACCTGTGTAAACACCAGTTTTAACGTTCACAGCACCAAGTTCTGTCTCTTGACCTCTTTCAAATCCTACTAAACTTTCTTTTGTTTCTTCTTCAAACAACACTTCATATGAAGGGTTGTAAACAACTTCTGTTGTACCTGTAATACCGTACTTTTCAAGTACTGATTTGTCAAACTTTGCCATTGTTATAATGTATTTGTTTTTAAATAAAATGTTTTTTCTTTATTATTAATCTGCTACAAAGTTAGTTATTTTACCTAAATGACCAAAAATAGAGAGTATAAAATTACCTTTCTCGAGCATTTTTATTGGTTAAAGAAAATAAAAACAAGTCTCTTTATACCCTTTTGTAAATTGTACTTGTCAATTTAATATTTAATGATTCTATATTATCTTTACTCGATATCACTTTCCCTACCCTTCAATACCTTTATTATATGCCCCCTCTCAATTAGTAAATCACACCAAAAAGATTGGCATTCCACTTTCGCACAATAGACATGAGAATGAAATAAAAACAAATAACAAATTGTTCTTCTCTTTTGTTTATTCTTTGCGTTTTATTATTGATGTTCAATTTATTTTTCTTATTTTTGCATCCAATTAGGTCTTTTGTAACAAAAGGGATTCTTCTCTTTATAAAAGAACCGATTTTTTTTAGGAATCGGGAGAAAAAATATGCATTATTATCGTGCAATTATGAAGTAAGAATATCAACCTTTATGAAACAAAGGAAACCCTATTTACATGTAGAGAAAGATATTTTAAACACCAACAAACATGAAGATAGTTAACTTAAGTGAGCAAAATTCAATCATCAACCAATACATGGCAGAGATGAGAGATGTGGATTATCAAAAGAATCGTTTCCTTTTTAGAAACAACATTCAACGCATTGGCGAGTTCGAAGCTTTTGAAATTTCAAAAACTTTAGATTACGAACCAACCAAAGTAACCACTCCTCTTGGCGAAGCTACAGTGAATTTGCTCACCGACAAGGTTGTCCTTGCAACTATATTTCGTGCTGGTTTACCTTTTCATAATGGCTTTTTAAATGTTTTTGATCATGCAGGAAACGCCTTTGTAAGCGCATATCGTGAATATACCGACGCAGAACATCACAACGTTGGCATTCATGTTGAGTACTTGGCTACACCTGATATTGATGGAAAAACATTGATTATTGCCGATCCTATGCTTGCAACAGGTGGTTCAATGGAGATGGGTTACAAAGCAATTTTAACCAAAGGAACTCCTAAATGCGTGCATGTTGCATGTGTAATTGCATGTCCTGAGGGCATCGAACACATCAGAAAGACTTTCCCAGATGCTGAAACTACTGTGTGGTGTGCAGCTATTGACGAAAAACTTAACGAGCATAAGTATATCGTTCCTGGCTTTGGTGACGCTGGAGACCTATGCTATGGCGGTAAGCTATAATCGTTTTTAGGTAAAAACAGACGAAAAGTTATTGTGTTGTAGCTTTGTTTTAAGGGCTACAACATACACTTGTTTTTTATATGTTTGAGGTACATTATCCTTTTATTTTGGCCATAAAAACTACCTACGAGAATGTCACTTCAAACCAAGATATATAAACAAGCAGGGCATTTATTTCTTTATTTTGGCATGGTGTTTGGCAATTTAATGATATAAAACAGATTGATTATAAACGAACTACAAGTTAACTAGAAAATAAATAATAATATGTCGAAAGTAAAGATTACCATATTCACCGACCCATTGTGCCCTTGGTGCTGGGGCGAAGAACCTTTTTTACGTAAGTTAGAAACCCATTTCCCACAGCAAATCGAATTCGAGAGCATTATGGGAGGACTGGTTGAAGATTTAAATAAAGAACGTCCCGAATCGCAATCGATTAGCGATTACTATGCAAACTTTAATAAAGAGGTGGTAGAACACACCGTAGAATCGGAGAAGAAGCACCACATGCCCGTGGATATGAATGGAGTTGAGATCTATTCAGAACAGAAAGCGTCTTCTTTCCTTTCAAATATAGCCTACAAAGCAGCGCAACTTGCCGCTCCACATCTTGCCGATTTATTCCTCTATAACTTGCGTGCTGCAGCCTTTGCAGAACGTAGAGACATCTTAGACGAAGGCGAATTAATGAATATTGCCGACGAAACAGGAATAGACATTGCAGCCTTTTTAGAACACATGAACGATGAATCGGCTCAAAAGAAGTTTGAAGAAGACTTCCAACTAACCGCTTCGAGCGATATAGAATATTTCCCAACTTTCTTCTTTGAATATGAAGGTAAGACCATGAAGTTGAAGAGTTATCGCACATACGAAGAGCTTTCTGCTGTTGTTAAGGCGATTTCTAAAGGCAGTCTTACTCCTGTTGAAGTACAATTTACACCCGAGTCGCTCCTTGCCTTTATGCAAGAGCACCCCAAGATGGCAGCAGAAGAAATTCGTTTAGCATTTAACCTAGCAACTATTGCAGATGTAGAAAAAGCCATTGAGCCACTTATCGAGTCTGGATTGTTGCAAAAGAAAACCGCAGGAACAAGCTTTTTTGTTGTTAAACCATCAAAAACAATGTCGTGCGACCTCACTACTGGCGTTTGCACTTTAGGCTAATTCATACAAGAAGAATAGCCATTACCACCGCAAACCCTTATAAAATTCAATAAAAAATATTCTCTACGAGTTGCAAGTCAGTTAGGAACTCGTATAATTGCAGTCCTATTGTATGTCAAAAGCATTACAATAGGACTGCAACATCAATGCTTTTACACTGCAAAAACACACTTATTACACCCTAAAAGCATTCCTTTTAGAACAATATAACACACCTACAACAAAAAAAGTTTATAAGACTAATCAAATAAGAGTCATTATTTCAGCTCAGAACCTTTACGCAAAGTTATACAAAGTCGTCGTACATCATCTTCAAACGTTTCAGGATTAAGTGCTAATTTTTTCAACTCAGAACGATAATTATAAATGGTTTGAGGAGAATAAAATAACAAAGTTGCAATCTCAGAACTTTCTTTTATGCCTAAACGAATGAGCGCAAAAATACGTAATTTGGTACTCATCGTACCTCCATCTTCTAAAGAAAGCCTTCCCGAAGGCTGAAGAAGAGCCGACAATTCGTCTACAAAAGAAGGATATAAAGCAAAAAAGGCTTTATCAAAACGTGCCATAAACACAGCCGAATCTTCTTCAGACATTCGAGAAGAAGAAACCTTTGTAAGAAGCTCATTCACCCTATTTGCCATAATTTTACGCTTTACCATACTTTGATATTTTGCCAATTTATCAATGTATTTGGCGCATAACTCAATATATAACTTAGCTAATTCCTCACGTTTATTATTGGTTTGCAACAAATGTCCATTTAATTCCTGCAATAACTCATTACTCACAGAAAGTTCTTTCTTGTTTATTCTGAGCAATTTATTTTGACGAATGATTAAAACAAGCGAAATAATCAGACCTATAGAAAGTAGGGTTATAATCGCAATAATCATAAGTCGGTTTGTATTTTGCTGATTTATCACCTCCTTATAAGTAGAGGTAATGATGGGAAGTTTACTCGAGATCTCGAAAGTTCTCAATCTATTGTTATAAAAACGAGCATCTTCCATAGATATACTGATATATCTATCAGCCCTTTCAATATTCTTTGGATTATCATCCAGCAAGTGTACCGCAAGATCTTGCAGTGCAATATTATCCTTAGTAGGTCGCACAATGTCACTAATCGCTGCCTTAATGAGATATTCTTCATACACCATTTCATTCTCAGTGTTACAATAAGCTACCATAAAAGCAGCCGAAGCATAAAGTCGATCCGATGGAGTAGAACGCCTAAGAGCCTCTAAATAACACTTTTCCGCACGCTCCATATCCCGTTCTTTATAGTGAGCATACTCACCTAATATATAATAATACGTGGCAGTTCCTCTCTGAACCACTGCAAGTGCATCTTCTATATACTTTATTTTCAGTGCCTCATATTGTGGAGCATAATCACTATCTGCACAATATTCACCCCATAAAGCATACACTCGATATAACGTAAAATAATATTCAAAGCGTAATTGCGGTGCCAACGCCTCAACATTGATATCAGAAATACTACTAATTGCCTCATAATAAAAACCTCTTGTTCCTAAAAGAAGTGCCTTATGCAATTGATTAAGTGTGATATAATGTTTGTTATTGATAGCAAGTGCCAGTTGCAAGCCCTTGTTTACATAGTTCATTGCAGAGTCATAAACAAACGAGTTATAGTTTTCATAAATCTCATTATATAGTTTCAATCGCCTTTCCTCATCATGAGTATTCTTTACCGAAGCCTTTAACAACTCCAACTGACGCTCTTTTAGCTCCACATAATATTGCCGCTGCTTAATAAAACCATCAAGTACCGTTAAATTTGTTTTGTTTTTCGATTCTAAAGGTAAAACAAACACAAACAACAACATCATTACAACACCAACAATTGATTCGTTTTTATTGTTGAAAAGAAAATATTTTAGCATATAGCAAACTCCTTTTTATGATATAAATAGAGATTTCAAACATTCAAAATACAAAGTTAATAATTCTTTTAAAATAAAACATTCTACTTTTAATAAATTAAACTAATCTTATAAACTACTATATATTAAGTATTTATAGAATAATAAGAATATAATAAATCTACTTTATTTATACTTAAGTACATTTTCAACACATTTATATTTTATATTTGCATTACATAAAACCAACAACTTTCAATACCGCATATAAAATGCAAATACAAAACTAAAGCAATAGAATAAACCCTATAATCATTAGGGCAGATAGGTTGAAAGAATGTTTTCTACCCAACACACAATAAGCTTTAGTAATAATAAAAGAAGGAAATGTTAATTTATTGATTATGATTAGGTGAAGAGAGACCTACTCTTTATATCTTGAGCAGGTCTTCTCTAAACACCCAAAATAACAATACAAACGATATACTTCTTATTCTTTCTTAGAAGTTTACAGCTCATTTTGAATGATGTCTACATAACATATTCAGTACAATTAAACCTCTGCTAAAAGAACAAAAGATGTATTCCATATTTCGAAATATACAAAAGTCGTAACTAAATCGTAAAATATAAACCCAAAACAGAGTTTGAAAAGATACTTATAATTTGTTCAAAGAAAACAATCTTACAAACAAGTTAAACGAGTTTCTACTTCAACTCATAACTAAACAATGCACTTATGAAAATAGTTTCTTTATGCTTGTGTGCACTAATGATGCCTTTATTACTTCTCGCACAGCAAGTAAAGTCGCCCAATGGCAATGTAGTGGTTTCGTTTTCATTAACAGACAATGGCGTTCCCACTTATCAAGTATCTTATAAAGGTAAAGCAGTTATAAAACCATCTCATTTAGGATTGGAATTAACTCCCTCAAAACACGATGGCATAAAAGCAGAAGATACCAACTTAATGAATGGTTTCAAAGTCACAAAAACCGAAACTTCAACCTTCAAAGAAACATGGAAACCAGTGTGGGGAGAAACAAATAGCATCTTAAATCACTATAACGAGATGGCTGTTTCACTAACACAAGAACACCCCAACCGCACCATGATTGTTCGTTTCCGTGTGTATAACGATGGTATGGGCTTGCGTTATGAATTCCCACGTCAAAACAATTTGAGCTATTTCATTATAAAAGACGAACACACTCAATTTGCAATGGCAGGAGATCATACTGCTTGGTGGATTCCAGGAGACTATGATACACAAGAATATGAAACGATAACTTCAAAGTTATCCGACATCCGTTCAAAGATGAAAGAAGCAATAACAGATAACGCTTCGCAAACAACTTTCTCACCAACTGGTGTCCAAACATCTCTACAAATGAAGAGTTCAGATGGTTTATACATCAATCTTCACGAAGCTGCATGCGTAGATTATCCAACAATGCACCTTAATTTAGATGACAAAAATATGGTGTTTGAGTCGTGGTTAACACCAGATCCAACAGGAAACAAGGCATATATGCAAGCCCCACGCACCACTCCTTGGCGTACACTTATCGTTAGTGATGATGCAAGAGATATGCTTTCATCTAATCTAATCCTTAATCTTAATGAGCCATGTAAGCTCGAAGACACTTCATGGATAAAGCCCGTGAAATATTGTGGCGTATGGTGGGAGATGATAGTAGGCAAGAAAAGCTGGAGTTATACAGACGAATTCCCTGCTGTTGAACTTGGAGTTACAGATTTTGCTAAAGCTAAACCAAACGGAAGACATGCGGCAACAAATGCTGAAGTGAAACGTTATATTGACTTTGCAGCAAAGAATGGACTCGATCAAGTATTGGTTGAAGGCTGGAATATCGGCTGGGAAGACTGGTTTGGACACTCTAAATTCAAGGTATTTGATTTCCAAACTCCTTATCCAGACTTTGACATAAAGGAACTAAACGAATACGCACACTCTAAAGGAATTAAGCTTATAATGCACCATGAAACATCTTCTTCTATGATAAATTATGAGCGTTATATGGAAGATGCTTATAAATTGATGAATAAATATGGATATAATGCGGTTAAAAGTGGTTATGTAGGCGATATCATTCCACGTGGAGAACACCACTATGGACAAGTTATGAATAACCATTATTTATATGCTGTTACCGAAGCTGCTAAGCATAAGATTATGGTTAACGCTCACGAAGCAACACGACCAACAGGACTTTGCCGTACATATCCTAACCTTATAGGTAACGAAAGTGCACGAGGTACTGAATATGAAGCATTCGGTGGAAGCAATCCCGACCACACTGTTATATTGCCATTCACACGTCTTCAAGGTGGACCAATGGACTATACACCTGGTATTTTTGAAACTAAATTGAAAGATTGGAGCGACAATAACTCTTACGTTCACTCTACATTAGCAGGTCAATTAGCTCTTTATCTTGTTATGTATAGCCCACTTCAAATGGCTGCAGACCTTCCCGAACACTACGAAAAATATAGCGACGCTTTCCAATTCATTAGAGATGTTGCTGTAGATTGGGACGATTCTAAATATATTGAAGCTGAACCAGGCGACTATATCACTGTTGCTCGTAAAGCAAAAGGCACAAACAACTGGTTTATTGGCGGTAAATGTGACGAAAATGGACATAAGGCTGTTATTAAACTTGATTTCTTAGACAAAGGAAAAACATACGAATGCACCATATATAGCGATGCTCCTAATGCTGATTACGACAAAAATCCAAAGGCATATACCATCACTCGCAAACATGTAAAATACGGAGATGTATTGAAAATCAATGAAGCTCCAGGTGGAGGATTTGGTGTTTCGCTCTTCCCTAAAAAATAAAATATGTTGTAAAAGAGTTCTCTCTTATTTCTATAAACTAAGAGAGAACTCTTTTTACTATCCATAATAATCACACTATTTGAACTTAGTTCATAGTTCTATTTCATATAATTGCCTTTAATCTGTCTACAAACAAACTATAAAGATCAAAAAAAGAAGATTGATTTTAGGAAGAATAATAAATTTTATCCTGTGGTTTTAAGAGCTGTTTACTATGTGAATCGTAAACAGCTCTTGCTTTATGCTCACCGCAGTGAACCAAAGTCAAGAGCCATTAGCATCCCCACTAAGAATCAATCGTTTAGTCATCTATTTAGAAACACAGTGCTTTTAGCCTCTAATCTCACTGCTTTTACACTGCAATATCATTGTGTTTACACCCCTAAAGCAATGCTTTTATCATCCTAAACAAATGAACTTTTTCTACAACTTTCAACTCAATATATTTTAAGTGTCGAATAGTTGCTAATCAACTCTTTTGCATCTCGTTTTTACTCAATATAGAATTTACTGAAAGATGTTCGTTTTCAATGCCCATTTTTACTTGGTGATATGATAAAAAAACATTATTTTTGTAAACTAAATAGTAATTATCCATAAGAAATGAAGAGCATCTTTCAACGCCTTGCACGCATTATTTTAGCTCCAATCCAACTAAATTTTGTGTTCTTTATCTTTATGTATTTCCTTGGATGGCTGTGCTCTTGGGACACACTTCCTAATGTATGGTGGATGAAGCTGTATAAGAATTTGTATTTAGAGCTATTCGTCGACCTCTATTTGGTGTGCGCTTTCCTTGCCCTTTTGCCCCTCAAAGTGCGACAGATAGTGCGTTTTCTCTTCTATATCATAGGTTATTGCATCGCAATAGTAGATGTTTACTGCTTCACTAAGTTCGATTCTACCCTCAATCCAACGATGTTATTGCTGATGTTTGAAACCGATTCACGAGAAGCAGGCGAGTTTCTTCGCTCGTGTTTGTCGGCAGATGTCTTATTAGGTGGTGTGGGTCACATTCTTCTTCTCATGCTTTTCAATATCGTTTTGGCATTCCATCACTCGTTACTAAAGCTTTTTAGCAAGAATAAAGTGGTAAGCTCGTTCATCGAAAAGCTGCGTAATATCTTCGTAAAGCCCTTCACTTCATATATAACAGCAAGTGTTGTAGCTCTTTGTTTGGTATTGGCTGTTGTCACAACAGCGCATAATAAGGGCAAGATACATAAGCTTTTAACCGCCCAAAACATTGGAGATGCCGAACATCAGCTAACAGGAAACGACCATGCCGAACTTTATCTCCCCCTCTATCGTTTAGCGTTCAGCTTGTATGCCAATTCACTTGTATCGCAACAGCTCGACCGTTTGATCGAAGTTTCAAAGAAAGTAGATGTAGATAGTTGTGAGTTCACCTCGCCAAACATCGTTCTTATCATCGGGGAAAGTTATAACAGACATCACTCTTCGCAGTATGGTTACATCAAACCAACCACTCCTCGACAGATAAAACGACAGAAACAGGGTCGCTTAATACCCTTTACCGACGTGGTAAGCCCATGGAATTTAACCAGTTTTGTGTTCAAACACATCTTCTCTACCTACACCGTTGGCGACAAAGGAGAGTGGTGCGACTATCCACTTTTTCCCGAATTGTTCCGTAAAGCGGGCTATCATGTCACCTTCATCACCAACCAATTCTTGCCCAAAGCAAGCGAAGCGGTGTACGATTTAAGTGGAGGTTTCTTCTTAAACAATGCAGAATTGAGTAAAGCTCAATTCGATACACGCAACGATAAGCTACATACTTACGACGAAGGACTGCTTCATGAGTACGATTCTTTAAAGGAACAAAGTGGCAAGAACAATCTTTTCATCTTCCATTTAATTGGTCAACACGTTAATTATCGTCAGCGAAGTCCTAACGATAGGAAGAAGTTTAAGGGCGAAGACTATGAAGAAATGAAGCCCAACCATAACAATAGAGAGCGCAGAATATTATCCGATTACGACAATGCGATCTTGTATAACGACTCAATTGTTGACCAAATTATCCGTCGTTTCGAGAAAAAAGAGGCCATAGTGATATATGTTCCCGATCATGGAGAAGAGTGTTTTGAAGGCGACATGCATTTCTTTTGTCGCTTACACTCGGCTAAAATAGATGCACGTTTGGCGCATGCAGAGTTCGATATACCCTTTTGGATCTGGTCTTCGACCAAGTATTCGGTTCGACATCCAGAGATTGTGCGAGCCATTCGCAAAGCTCGTAACCGCAAATATATGACCGATGCTCTGCCACATCTATTGCTTTACTTGGCTGGAATCAAAACAAGTGCCTACAAAGAGCAACACAATTTAATTTCGCCCAACTACAATGAGCAGCGCAAACGCTTATTAAAAGGAACGACTGACTACGACGCTTTGAAATAAAAAGCATTACTTTTAGCCTGCAATAGTATTGCTTTTAGGTGCTAATAACATTGCTTTTGCATCGTAATTGCATAGCTTTTAGTCATAGTAGAAAAGTTCTTCGATTGTAATAGAATAAAAGCGTCTTTTAAAAGACGATATAACAAGGTTTGAATAAAAAAAAATGAGTGCCGAAAAAATACAAAATAACTCAGAATCAATAGTAAATAGTGGTGCCATTCGAGGTCTTGCAATCCTCGGAATCATTCTTCATAACTATTGTCATTGGCTTAGTGGCATTGTAAGAGAGAACGAATACACTTTTAAAAGCAACAATGTTCAAGGCATGTTGCATACTTTTGCCTCGCCCGATAGCAACTTTTTGTTGCATATCATATCGTTCTTTGGACACTATGGCGTGCCCCTTTTTCTCTTTTTAAGTGCTTATGGACTCGAAAAGAAATATGCTTCGCAACCCCAAAGCGTTCCTTTGGCAGGCTTTATGAAGCACCATTTTCGCAAACTTTGGGGCATGATGACTGTGGGTTTCGCTGCTTTCACCATGGTAGACCTCATCACTCCAGGTTCATATCACTACACTTTGGGCAATGTTTTGGGGCAAATAACCATGACCAATAACCTCTTTACCAACCCAGATAGAGCCATTTGGCCAGGTCCTTATTGGTTCTTTGGTTTGATGTTGCAACTCTATCTCATTTATAGAGTAGCGATTTTTCGTCGCAGTTCGTGGGTGGTTGTAGGCTTAATTGCACTTTGTTGGCTTGTGCAAGCTGTGTGTTTGCCCACATCCGACATGCTCAATCAGTTGCGTTACAATTCTATTGGAGGCATTTTGCCCTTTGGTTTAGGCATACTTTATGCACGATTTGAACCTAAAATCAATCTTTCTACCTGCTATCTTCTTGCTATCGGCTCGTTGGTGGGCATCTTTTTAGGTAGTTTGCACTATCAAACATGGTTTGTTGTGCCTGCTTTTGTGTGCGTTTTTGGACTCACTTTTGTTCGCATTTTGCCCCAAGTGCTTCAAAATAGCTTAGCTTGGGTAGGCTCAATATCGGCTGCTTTGTTTGTAAGTCACCCCATAACACGAAAAATATTCATACCAATTAGTCGACAAGGCGATGTATATTCGGGCTTATTACTTTATTTCTTAGCCTCAATAGTCGTAGCCATTGTGTTTAAGCACCTAATAAAATTGGTTTCAGATGAGTTGTTCAAGAAATAGAAATGGCTTTACTTCACATCCAGTTTCGATAGAGCTAATCAGCAAATATCGCACAGAATTAATGGGAATAGCAATGCTTTTAGTTGTTCTTTTCCATGGTTATGTGCCTCAAACAAGTTGGTTTTATGGCTTAAAGCGAATGGGAAACGTGGGTGTCGATATCTTTTTGTTTCTTAGTGGCATTGGTCTTTGGTTCTCATGGCATAGTCGTCCCAATCTAAAACACTTCTACAAGCAACGCTTTTTGCGTGTTTATCCCACTTGGTTGCTATTGGCTTCGTGCTTTTATGGCTTTCATTTCTACCACAAAAGCGGTTTTAGTAAGGATGTGTTCGACCTCTTAGGCGATGTAATAGCGCACCTCGACTTTTGGTTACACGGCGAGTTAACCTTTTGGTATATACCTGCTTTGATGGCATTATACCTCATTTCGCCCTTCTATATCCAACTTGTTAACCGCAACAGGCTCTACACTTGGCTGGCAATAGTGCCCATAGTGTGGTGTTGTGCCGTTGCTTGGATACCCTTTTTGCATCACACTTTGTGGCATTTAGAAATCTTTTGGAGTCGCATTTCGATCTTTCTCATCGGCATTAACATGGCTCCTTACATTCTTCAAAAAAAGACATTTGCCCCCAACACACGCCCTCTTTTGTGGATAATGTTCCTTTTTCCGCTTGCCATAGCCTGCTATTTAGAGCAATGGGAACATGGACATTACCCCTTATTCATCAACAGAATGTTGTATATTCCAATCACTATTTCAGGTGTTTTGCTAGCCAGTGAGGCGTTGCACCACACCAACAAGGTGGTAAAACAATGTTGGGCGTTCTTAGGTTCGATAAGTCTTGAGTTGTATTTACTACATCTCCACTTTATATTGGTGCCCCTTCAGCGACACCATCTCCATTATTTTGTAACCCTTGTGTTGTGCCTTGCCATCAGTATTCCATTGGCAATGCTTGTTCAACGCATCGTTTCATTCACATTAAAACATATCAATAGATGAAATCAATCGTGCAGTTAACACGCCCACACCAATGGGTAAAGAACATATTTGTGCTGTTGCCGTTGTTTTTTAGCGGTAGTCTTTTTCACTCAACAGCCCTTTATAGCAGTGTGATAACCATGCTTTCGTTTTGCTTTATCGCCTCTTCTGTTTATTGTTTCAACGACATCTACGATGTAGAGGCAGACAGAAAGCACGATGTGAAGTGCGCTCGTCCTATTGCATCGGGCAGAGTTTCGATTACAACCGCCTATCTTTTAATGGCGTTGATGTTGGCAATTGGCGTGTCGTTGACCTTTCTTTTGCCCGAAAATAGATATGAAACGCTCGGCATTTTGATGTTTTATTATGGAATGAATCTATGTTATTGCGCCAAACTAAAGCAATATGCCATTATAGATGTGTGCATTGTGGCATTTGGGTTCGTGCTAAGAATCTTGTCGGGAGGTGTTTCTTCAAACGTAATGTTAAGTAAATGGATTGTATTAATGACCTTTCTTTTAACCCTTTTTCTTAGCTTTGCCAAGCGAAGAGACGATGTGTTGAGAATGAATGAGACTGGCGAAGCACCCCGAAAGAATACCATTAGATATAACACCACATTCATTAACCAAGCCATAACCATCACTGCTGCGGTGACATTGGTGTGCTATATCATGTACACTGTATCGCCAGAGGTGCTCGAAAGGTTCAATACCGAATACTTATATCTCACTTCTATTTTAGTACTTATCGGCTTGTTGCGCTACATTCAGCTCACTGTTGTAGACAAAAAGAGTGGCGACCCCACCAAAATTCTATTGCACGACCACTTCACTCAAGCTATTGTTGTGGCGTGGGGAGCGTCGTTTGCCATCATTATATATTGTCTATAACAAACCACTTCAATTGAAACTGCTCTGCAAAAGCACTGATATTATACTGTAAAAGCATTGTAGTTGCATGCTAAAAGCAGCTCTTTTACCTCTCAAAAACAATGCCCTTGCAACACAAAGGCGCAACAGCCCATAAACAAAGACTTTCAAGAAGGAAAACAAAAAGATGATGAACGAGAAAAAAAAACTCATTACCACCGACTTCGATGGAACGCTTACCACACATGACACCTTACTTCTTTTTATTCGATATGCCAAAGGAACGAAGGCGTTTTACAAAGGATTCATTGCCCATTTGTGGTTACTTGTGTTGATGAAGCTGGGTTGGAAGAGCAACGAGAAAGTGAAAGAACAACTCTTTTCCTATTATTTTAAAGGCACAGACATCAATGAGTTTAATGAAATATGTTGTAACTTTGCCCACGAAAACAGCTCTATTATGCGCCCCCAAGCCCTCGAAATGCTACGAGAAGCACAGCAAGAGGAGGCGGT
This sequence comes from Prevotella sp. oral taxon 299 str. F0039, assembly GCF_000163055.2. Classification (GTDB taxonomy): domain Bacteria; phylum Bacteroidota; class Bacteroidia; order Bacteroidales; family Bacteroidaceae; genus Prevotella. The sequence continues at coordinate 1,316,961 of NC_022111.1, read as the reverse complement.
TGTGGCAGTGGTTACGGCAAGTATCGATAACTGGGTGAAGCCTTTCTTTAACGAAGTGTGCCCCAATGCCATTGTGGTGGGAACACAAATTGAGGTGAAAGACGGCATTGTTACTGGCTCGTTTGCATCGAAAAACTGCTATGGTGCCGAAAAGGTGAATAGAATTAAAGAGCTGTTTCCTGCCCGAGAACAATATCACATCACTGCTTATGGTGATAGTTCGGGCGATAGTGAAATGCTAAAATATGCAGATGTTCAACATTATAAACCATTTAGAACCCAATAAACGCAAGGCTCTTGCTGAAATATTGCGCTTTGTTTTGGTGGGAGGAACTGCCACTGTGTTGCAATATGCCATTTATATTGTGGCATTAAAGGCGATGCATCACAACTTGGCTTTAACACTGGGTTATGTCATTAGCTTTATATTTAACTTCTTTGCAAGTACTTATTTCACTTTCAAAGTAAAGGCAAACGCTCGCAGAGGTATGGGTTTCGCCTTGTCGCATGTGGTGAACTACTTTATGCAATTAGGTGTTTTAAATGCCTTTTTATATATAGGTGTACCGCAAAAACTGGCTCCTTTGCCCATGTTTGCAGTGTGCGTGCCCATCAACTTTATATTGGTTCGCTTTTTCTTAACTAAGAAATAGCCTACAACTATCTATTGATAGATTTATATAAGTAAAATAATTATCCAATGAAAAAAATCTTTTCATTATTCAAAATACAGAAAGAAGAACGCCTTTTGGTACTTTTCTTCTTCATTGTTTTGGTGGCTTTAAATGGTTTAGTGATCAATCTTTACTATGATAAGTTCACTCCTTTTGCCCGATTCTACTGGCCTTTATTCATCAGACACTTTCATGTTTCGGGCTTTGACCCCATCACTTACTCGATCATTAGCGACTGGTGGGCTGGCTATAACGTATATCGTCACCCCTTGTTGGCGTTCTTTATGTATCCGTTCTACCTGATTAACAAGCTGTTAATGTATATAACGGGCATCAATTGCGCCATTTTCATTATGCCATTTCTGCAAACTTTCTGTGGAATATACGGCTTTGTGTTCTTCTATCGCATATTGCGCTCATCGTTGAAACTACGTCGCTTCGATGCAAGTTTGTTGACTATAATGCTCTTTTCGTTTGCTTATATCTTACTTTCGTGCATCGTCCCCGACCATTTCATTATGTCGTTCTTTATGCTTGTATTCACTTTGTATGTGGCTTCGCAACGAATGGACAAACAATTGCTATTCACTAAGACGCAAACCATTTTGCTCTTCGTGGTAACGGGAGGTATTTCGCTCAACAATGGCTTAAAAGTTTTCTTGGCATCTCTATTTGTTAACGGCAAAAAGTTCTTCAATTGGCGTCACCTTCTCTTAGCTATTATCTTGCCATCTGCAGTGATGTGGAGCGTAAGTAAGTGGGAATACAAAGTGATGGTGTGGCCCGTTGAAATGCAACGAAAGACTGATAAACAAAAGAAGGACAAGGCTTTAAAGGCAAAGCAGATTCAAAAGAAACTGCAAGAGGCACGAAAGCAGAAGGAAAAAGAAGAGGTTTCTACAAAGGAACTGCTTTCTTTTAACTCGCAAGTGCAGAATAAGCAGGATTCGGTTGCTAAGCCTGTGCAAAACAAAACCAACGGGGTGAAGAAGAAAAAGCAGCCTAAGCAGGGCGCACCTATTAGCGAAGGGCAGTTTATGAGATGGACGGATGTCACCACATCTCGCACCTCTTCTATTGTAGAAAACCTGTTCGGAGAGGGCATTCAGCTTCATCAAGACCATGCTTTAGAGGACGTTTTGCGCAATAGACCAATGATTGTGCCTTACAGATACATCTTTAATTACGCCATAGAAGGACTTCTTTTGGTGCTGTTCTTTGCTGGTTTGTTTGCTGGTCGCAAGCAAAAGCTCATGCAATTGTGCGCTTCGTGGTGGCTATTAGATATGGTGTTGCACGTGGGTTTGGGCTTTGGTATCAACGAAGTGTATATCATGACGGCTCATTGGGCATTCGTTATTCCTCTTGCTATCGCTCATCTTTTCAGGTTAATGCAGGGCAAGGCGTTATCGATAGTGCGTGTTGTGGCAGTGGTTATCACGCTGTTCTTGTTCTTATGGAACGTGAACTGGCTGGTGGTGAACTTGATTTAGTGAGACTTTTAGATAGACTTTAATAGGTGAGGGGGCTTCCTTTGCACTCTTACACCTTATATAATATAGGGCAATCTGCTGTTCTTTAAAATGGAATGGTGGGTTGTTTTTCTTTTGATATGTGTGTAATTGGGTTGTTGTAACATTCTTATAACGAACTAATTGCACGATGATATACACTTTGATACACTGCTTTTATGGTGCAACAAACAGGTTGTTGTACTAATTTTGTGGTGCAATAGAACAACAACTGGTTGCACATCATTCATTAATAACCAATAAAGAAAGGAGGAAAGTATGGCATAATACGATCTAAAACCAATGCTCATGCGAGCAAATAAGAAAAACATTACATTTTAATAACCTTTAAATTGAATAAGTATGAAAGCAGAAAAGAAGAGTATTTTCTCTATTATTATCAAAGTGTTGATCGCTATTTCAACCGCATTATTAGGCGTTTTGAATAATAATGAAGCAGAAAGTAACTGAATGAATCATTGTTCTTTGAACATAAGTGTAAGGAGATAAGCATCTAATACACACCAAAATGAAAAGCAATAGGGGTGAGTTCGCATCTCGAAAGATCAGTATTTACGATTGAGGCGATGAACTCTTACATCGCAAGAACATAAAAGATGGGTAAGCATAAGGTATCAACTACTGAGCTTACCCTTTTCCTTTGTTTCATTATTTTACTCTCTAAAGCAACAAATTTCAACAAGAAATAATAACGTCATATACAAAATAAAAAAATAAGTTCAGTAATTATTACAGATAATAAAAGTGTGTATATATCAGTTACAAATAGAATTTATTCTCAAAAATATAAGCTTAAATGAGAAAAATAAAAGAATAATAAGATTCTTCTATACATCCTTAAAACATCCTTACTTTAGCTCTTACAATTATATTTCTTGCATCTTATTTATATATTTATTGCCTGTTACTTATGTATTTATTGCTCATTATCTTTATATTTATTGCCTGTTACTTGTGTACTTATTGCTCATTATCTTTATATTTTTTGCTTGTTACTTGTGTACTTATTGCTCATTATATTTATATTTGTTGCTTGTTACTTGTGTATTTATTGCTTATTATTGATGTATATGTTCCCTTTTTCTCTCTGTATATATCTTCCTTATTTTCTAGATAACATATCACTTCGATCAAAAAAAAATATGAAAGTCTTGCTATATCACAGAAAATGTATTACCTTTGCAACGCATTAAGCCCAGATGGCGGAATCGGTAGACGCGCTGGTCTCAAACACCAGTGGAGCAATCCGTCCCGGTTCGACCCCGGGTCTGGGTACTGATAACGACTGATAATTCATCAATTATCAGTCGTTTTTTTATTTTATACATCTTAATAAGATAAAAAGAAGAAAGAAATTTTATATCATAATTCATATTCTGAGACTTAGAGAGCTTGCTAAAGGCACTTATAATTATTTTTAATTAGATCCCCAAATTTCCCTTTTCTTTTGATCCTTACAACTCACAAACCTCACCTTTCTCCCCTCAAATTACAAAATATGGAGGTTTTTGCATTGCCTTTGCAAAAAAAAAAGTATATTTGTAGCAAAAAACGAGGCTGACCCAATAAAGAGATTTCACATTTTGATAGTACCAATCTACATGAAACGAGGAACCCCTTGCATTATGCCAGCATTCATAAAAAGTAATATTATCAATTGAAACTCATACGAATTATGAAACAACGATCATTTATTTTATTCGTCTTAGCAGTGTTTTGCATCGGTTTGATGTCGTCTTGTGATAATGACAACAATAACGATGTTCGAGTATTGACCAAAGAAGAGAAAGCAAGAGCTTTGAGTCTTACCCTTGGAGAATATACAACAGGCATGACCTTTGTGCTTAATCAGCCTTCTAAACCAGGCTCGAAGTATAACAAAGTAGATACTGTTCGCAACATAAAGTGCAGAGTGGCCAACGATACAACGCTCACCATAGCTTCTATTCCTATGCGAGCTTTGACCGATTTTATTGAAGACAGCAATTTGAAAGCAGCCTTAAATCAGGTAGATGAACAGCCACTTACTTGTAAAATCAACTTCTACGACGATGCTCCTATTTGTTTTCTTATAACTAAAATACAGCCTCAAACCTTCAAAGTAACATACGGAGGCAAGCAACACATAGTGGTTCAAAACTATGATGTGGCAGCTCCTTGGTCGTGGGGATATTATGATTACAAGTTTTCTAAGGATCTTTTTGCGGTTGTTACCACTGGAAAGTTGACCTTAGATGGCGTAGAAGTGCCCCTACAAGCTACTACTATTGCGGTGAATACAACGCCCGACAACATCTATAGCATAGACCTTTTACGAGCAAAATATAAAATGTAGACCACAAAATGAGTGGTAACTTCATCAATAACTAACCATCATTCGTATAAAGTTACCATTCAACCTCTTTTCTAAAAAACTATTTCACCACCTTAAAGAATTGTTTTGCTTGGGCACGAGTCCTAAAATTAAAGTGCCACCACTCTGTTCTCAAGGGCTTAAAACCAGCATGTTGCATCACCAAACGCAAGAGTTCACGATTTCGTTGCGCCTCTTTGGTGATGATTCGTTTTGCCACTAAGTTGTTTTCATTGTCTACATGCGATGCGAGCGACATGTGATCGACCTTCGTTCCCATTGTGATCGTGTCGCCATTGAGCTTACAAATGCTGATATCCACTACCTTCAATTGATTTCTATTCGACCATCAACAGAGTAAAAAGATCTTATCCTTTTCAAACATTCATCTAACTCTTTGATTATCAAGCACAACACAATCAATAAACAAGAACTATGCTTTTAGCTCACAATAACAATGCTATTAGCTTTCAAAAGCAACGCTATTACATCTCAATATCATTGCTTTTCGCATCGAACGGATTTGACATACATCAAAAACATCTCTCTGTTTTAAGAAAAAAAACGAAAAAACAATATTATAATAAGATATTTACTATTTTTGTAATCGTTATATTTTAAATTGTTTTTAGGTTGAAACGCTTATTCACATACATCATTATTTCACTTTTATTGGTGAGCACCACCGGCTTAAATGTTGGTGTACACTATTGTGGTGACATGTTTGTTGGTGTCATTGTGAATGGTGTTAGCGTTACAACTAACGATGTGCAGGGAATGGAAAACTGCATGGACGACAACAATCAATGTAGCCATTGCAAAACCATTCACCACAAATATAAAGTTGTTTCTCAGTTTATGCAAGGTCAACAGGTGCACACTGCGCCTCTGATTAGCGTAGATAATGGCTTTATATGTGCGCTTCCTGCAAGCAAACTTCTACCCCTTATTGTTGTAGAGGAGGGCAACACGCTACCCAAACAGCGATGGCGAACACCCTATAACCCCAAAGATTACAGTCGAAATAGTGGTTTGAGAGCACCTCCAAGCAGTGCCCTCACTGCTCGTGTGTAATGTTGCAAGGGGCAAAAATATCCCTTTATGCCCTTTTCTTCCTTTATTTTAAGCGAGTGTTTTAGTTATAATTGTTTATAACGAACGGTTTCCTTATGCCTTGATTCATCTTCATAAGAGATGCAAACAGGGCATATATCCCTTTGATAGATTTATCATTTATATCAATAAAACGATGCTTAATAAAATCATTAAATATTTCATTGAGAACCGATTTATAACGGCTCTCCTTCTCATTGCAATCCTCGTTGGAGGCGTTGTCACTGCTCCCTTCGAGCTGCCGCATAGCTTTTTGCCTCGAAACCCAGTGGCAGTAGACGCTATTCCTGATGTAGGCGACAACCAACAGATTATTGCAACCGAGTGGATGGGACGCTCTCCTAAAGATATTCAAGAGCAAATTACCTATCCTTTAACCACTTCTTTGCTCGGAATTCCTGGTGTAAAGACCATTCGTTCGACATCAATGTTCGGCATGTCGTTCATCTATATCATCTTTGAAGATGATGTTGAGTTCTATTGGAGCAGGTCAAGAATATTAGAGAAGCTCAACTCTTTGCCCCCAGGTCTGTTGCCTTCGGGTGTTCAACCCACGTTAGGTCCCGACGCAACTGCGCTTGGTCAGGTGTTTTGGTACACGCTTGAAGGACGTGATACCAAAACAAATAAGCCCTCAGGAGGCTGGAATCCTGAAGAATTACGCACTATTCAAGACTTTTATGTGCGCTATTCGCTTAGCTCTGCCAATGGAGTTTCCGAAGTTTCGTCGATTGGTGGATATGAAAAAGAATATCAAGTAGACCTCGATCCCAACGCTATGAGGGCTTATGGAGTAGACCTTACAGCTGTAATGAAGGCGGTGAAAGATGCCAATATCGATGTAGGTGCTGGCACTTTTGAGGTGAATGAGGCGGAATATCTTATTCGTGGACTGGGCTATATCAAAGATCTTAAAGACTTAGAAGAGGCTGCTATCACAGCAAAAGATGGCATTTCGGTGCGTATTAAGGACGTTGCTAAGGTGACATTTGGCCCTGCAGACCGCCGAGGAGGACTCGATAAAGAAGGTCAAGAGGCTGTAGGTGGAGTCGTAGTAGCACGCTATGGCAGTAATCCTATGCACGTTATCAATAACGTTAAGGCTAAGATTGAAGAGCTAAAGGTGGGCTTACCAGAGAAAAAACTAAAGGATGGAAGCATATCTAAGGTTACTATTGTACCCTTTTATGATAGAACTCAGCTGATAAAAGAAACCATTGGAACCTTGGAAAGTGCCCTTTCTCACGAGATCTTGATATGTATTATCGTGGTTTTAATCCTCGTTTTCAACCTAAGAGCATCGGCAATCATTGCCAGTATGTTGCCTCTTGCAGTGCTAATGACCTTTATTATCATGAGATTAGCCAACATCGAGGCCAATATTGTGGCGCTTTCGGGTATCGCAATCGCTATTGGTGTGATGGTAGATGTGGGAGTTGTGCTGATGGAAAACATCTTAAAGCGGCTCGAACCCATTCAAAAAGCCCACAAAGAGATATATGGAAAAGAATTAGAAACACTGATATTAGAGGCTGTTAACGAGGTTTCGGGAGCTGTTTTCACTGCTATGGCAACCACAATTATAAGCTTCTTCCCTGTGTTTGCTATGGAAGCGCAAGAAGGAAAGATGTTTCATCCATTGGCATTCACTAAAACTATTGCCCTTGTGGCATCGCTCTTACTCGGCGTTTTGGTGCTTCCTACATTGGCATATTGGGTCTTTTCGTTCAAAACACCCCGCAAATTGGGTGCTCTACTCATTCGTTTAAAACCTCAACGCACCTTCACTTGGCACAATAAAACCATCACAATCAATCAAATAATGATTGCCATTGCGGTGCTTTTAGCCATCTATCTGCTTGCAGAAGCATGGTTGCCATTAGGCGCAAACAGTGGAATTGTGGTGAATGTAGTGTTTGTTGCGTTGATAGTTGGTGTGATATTGGGCTTTTTATGGCTGTTGGTTATCTACTACGAACGCATTCTTCGCTGGTGTTTGGCACATCGATTGGCGTTTATGTCGATACCTGTTGCCACGCTCATTGCAGGCTTTTTGGTTTGGAAAAACACGGGAAAAGAGTTCATGCCCACGTTAGATGAAGGCTCATTTATGCTTATGCCCACCTCAATGCCACACTCGGGAGTTCAAATGAACATTGACTATAGCCGACAAATAGACCGCCGTGTGAGCGCAATACCTGAAGTTGAGATGGCAGTTGGTAAGTGGGGAAGAGCCAATTCGGCATTAGATCCAGCCCCAATACAGATGTATGAGACCACAGTTAACTATCGTTCTGAATACATGCTCAATGAGATGGGACAGCGACAACGCTTTAAAACCGACTCAAAGGGACGTTTCGTGCTCAAAGGAGGCGGTACTTATGACCCCGAAAAGGGCTTTAGAATAATTCCTAAAGATAGCCTAATTGCCGACAATAGCGGTTCTTATTTCCGCCAATGGAGAAAGGAAATACACACAACCGACGACATTTGGAACGAAATAAGCAATGCTGCTACACTGCCAGGCATCACTGGTGCGCCCAAACTTCAGCCTATTGCCACCCGAATGGTGATGCTTTCTACAGGCTTAAAGGCTCCTATAGGACTCAAAATATTTGGCCCCGACCTTGCATCTATTGAGAAAGCGGGTCTTCAACTCGAGCAAGCTTTGAAGCACATCGACAACATTAACCATGCAAGTGTGTTCTACGACAGAACCGAAGGTGCACCTTATGTAGAGATAAAGCTCAACAGAGAGAAGCTTGCAAGATACGGAATAAAGGTTCAAAACATGCAAGATATCCTCATGACAGCCATTGGTGGCATGTCGGAAGGAACGACTGTTGAAGGCAGAGAGCGTTTTAATATCAGAGTAAGGTATGCAAGAGAGCTTCGAGATAAGCCCGAATCGTTGGGCAATGTGTTGATAAGTGCGTCGGACGGAACGCAGATTCCGCTCTCACAACTTGCCGATATTGAGTTTAAAAAGGGTGCAACTATGATTAAGAGTGAGAACACTTTCTTACTGGGTTACATCACTTTCGACAAGAAAGACAATACAGCCGAAGTAGATGTGGTGAACAATGCCAAGCAAACGCTCGACGACTTGGTGGCTAAAGGCAAGATTGTTCTACCTAAAGGAGTGACCTATCAGTTTACAGGAACATACGAACAAGAGGCTCATGCCACACAACGTTTGGCGTGGGTAATACCTATTACGCTCTTAATTATCTTGCTCATACTTTATTTTCAGTTCCGTTCTGTCACCGCATCTCTCATTCATTTCTCGGGAGTATTTGTGGCTTTTGCAGGCGGATTCATTCTCATTGGACTCTATTCGCAGTCTTGGTTCATGGATTTTACTATCGCTGGACAGAATATGCGCACGCTTTTCGACATCCACACCATTAACCTTAGCGTTGCAGTGTGGGTTGGTTTCATTGCATTATTTGGTATTGCCACCGACGATGGCGTGTTGATGGGAACCTATATCCATCAGGTTTTCGAGGAAGAGAACCCACAAACCAAACAAGAAATCATTGAAACAGTGGTGAAAGCAGGTCTTAAACGCATTCGACCAGCAGCCATGACAACTGCTTCTACCTTAATAGCTCTCTTGCCAGTGCTATCTTCTACGGGTAAAGGAGCAGACATTATGGTGCCTATGGCCATTCCTACTTTTGGCGGAATGCTCATTCAAACGATGACAATGCTGGTGGTTCCCGTACTTCAATGTTGGTGGCGTGAGAGCGTTTTAAAGAGAGAACAGAAGAGAGCGACAAAGCTATTAGAACAAAGGGACTGATACTTGGGCAACTAATAGTTGTGCTTTTGCACTGCAAACACAACGCTTTTACAACCCAAAGTCATTGCTTTTACAAGTTAATAGCACTGCTTTTAAAAATGAACAGATCAACAAACAAAATACAATCGAAAATTAGTTATGATTAGATATCTTTTAGGTTGCATGGCAATGATAACCACTTGTTTGTTAAAGGCGACTGCAACAACCAACACTTCTCAACCCGATAGCCTTGCGCACTACATCATAGTGGCTGCCAAGAACAATCCCGAAGTGGCCTCAGGCTATCACAAATACCAAGCCATAGTGATGAATGCCGAGGCAAGTGGGGTGCTACCCAATCCCGAACTCTCGCTAAGTGTCTACCCAAAGCCCATGACTCAGGAAAATGGACGACAGGTATTAACTGTGGGAGTGATGCAAATGTTCCCTTGGTTTGGCACACTTAAAGCCACGAGAACAATGAAAGAGAAACAGGCTAACGCTGCTTTTCAACAGTGGAGAGAGGCTGGAATAGCCCTAAGCTACACGGTTCAGCAACAATGGTATACCCTTCTTGCCAAAGAAGAGCAATTGAAATACATCGTTCAAAATCGTCAGTTACTGAACAACATCAAACAAGCCATGCTCTATCAGTATAAATCTTCGCTTGCAACAAAGGGCTCAAAGATGAGCGATCAACTCAGAATAGAGGCCGAAGACGCTGTTTATCAAGAGAAGATAGCGAGTATTCAAGACGAGATTAATGCTTTAAAGCAGCAGTTTAACTTGTTGCTTCACCGCCCAGAGAATAGTTTTATTGCCCTACCCGACACGCTTTTGGCTCGTGAAACGCCTTTTATGCAATGGCAAGAGGTGCAGAAAAATCACCCTGCTCTTGAGCAATTAGAAGCACAAAACGAGGCTTTCGTGGCACAAAAGGAATTGGCTCAGCGCAAAGGTATGCCCTCTTTTGCCCTCGGAGTGGAGTATATGGTGAATCAAAAGAACCCCCATCCGCTCTCAGGAGCAATGCCCGACATGAACGGAATGGATATGTTTATGCCCATGATGAAGGTTAGTTTGCCCATATATCGCAAGAAAGTGAATGCTGAAAGAAAGGCAGCTGAATTGCAAATACAAGCCACTCAAGAGGCTTATCTACGCAAAAAAGATGCTTTGCAAACCGAGTTTGTGGCACTTCAACAGCAAATGAGCGACGCAAAAAGAAAGATTGCACTCTACAATCATCAAATTTCTTTATTGAACAACACGCTCAACTTGCTTCAAACAGAATATATCAACGGATCGTCTTCGCTCACAGATGTCTTGCAAACACTAAGAGAACAGATCGATAATGAGCGCAAACGCTCGGATAGTGTGGCTGCTCTTTGCTTGTTAGTAGCGCAATATGAGAAGATGATTTCTAAATATGATTATAGTTCACAACAATAAATTACATCGATATGAAACGTAAAATACAAGATATTCTACAACAAAAACCTTGGTTAGGATATGCCTTTATATTAGCAATAGGCTTGCTTTTGGGCTTTGTTTTCTTTTCTAATTCAAGTAAAAAAGAGGGTCATCAACATACAGAAGCAGGCAAAGACGAGGTGTATACCTGCTCTATGCACCCCCAAATTAAACAAGATAAGCCCGGGAAATGCCCCATTTGCGGTATGGATTTAACGCCTCTTAAAAGCACATCGAATACTAAAAGCAACATAGATCCTAACGCAGTGATGATGAGTGAGGAAGCTATTGCATTGGCAAACATCGAAACTGAGGTGGTAGGAACGGGCAAAACGAATAAAGAAATACGTCTTTTTGGCAAGATAAGGCCCAGTGAACGCTCTCAACAAGCACAGTCGGCGTATGTCAATGGACGTGTAGAACGCCTCTATATCAATGCCATTGGCGATGTAGTTCATAAGGGACAAACAGTTGCTTTAATATATTCTCCAGAGCTATACACTGCTTCTCAAGAGCTTATTGCAGCCCTTTCGTACCCCGATTTGCAAAGGAAAAAGCTGGTAGTTGATGCCGCAATTGAAAAGCTTAAGCTGTTAAATGTGTCGCAAGGCGAAATCAATTCGATGATAAAAAGCGGTAAAGCCTCTCCTTATACCGCTATCAAAGCGAACGTATCGGGCACAGTTATCAGTAAAGATGTAGAGCAAGGAAGTTATGTTAAGCAAGGAGATGTGTTGCTACAAATAGCTAATTTGGGCTCGGTTTGGGCTGTTTTCGAGGCATACGAAACCGATTTGCCTTTCATTAAGGTTGGACAAACAGTGCAATTCACGGCAGAAGGGGCTCCAGGCACCACCTTTTCGGGTCGCATTTCGTTTGTAGAACCTGTGCTAAATGCCCAAACTCGCACCGCTGGAGTGCGTGTTGAGGTGAGCAATGCCAAAGGAGTTTTTAAGCCAGAGATGCTTATTTCGGGCGTTATCACAGCCAATTTAAATAAGTATAGCGAAGACATTGTAGTGCCAAAGTCGGCTGTTTTATGGACAGGTAAACGCTCTATTGTGTACGTTAAAGATGGAAGCAACGGCCATCCAATATTCACTTTGCGTGAAGTGACATTGGGTCCGACTCTTCCCGACGGCTATATTGTGACCGAAGGACTGGCTGATGGCGAGGAAATTGTTACCAATGGAGTGTTTGCTATCGATGCAAGTGCACAGTTAGACGGCAAACCTTCTATGATGAACAGATAGTTATTCAACCCAAATTCAACAATAAATAAAGAACAAAAATATTTAAGATGGCATTGCAAAATGCCGATATTATTCATCAATAAAACAATTATAAACATGAAAAAGTTAATTCTTTTAGCGGTTGTGGCATGCTCTTTTGTGGCTGCCAACGCAAAAACAGTGAAGGAAACCTTTAAAGTTGGAGGTAACTGTGAGACATGTAAAGAACGAATTGAGAAGACTGCAAAGGGCGTGAAGGGTGTTATTTCTGCCAACTGGAATAGCAAAACAAAGCAACTTGCATTGGTGTTCGACGACAAGAGCACATCGGTTGAAAAGGTTCAGAAAGCTATTGCAGCTGTAGGACACGACGCTGGCAACGTGAAAGCATCGAAAGCAGCTTACGATAAGCTTCCTGGTTGCTGCAAATATCAAAAATAATCTGCTTTAAAAGCAAAAGAAAAGTCTTATGCCCAACACGGTTTCGGCATAAGACTTTTTTCGTTTTTCGATGTAAGAGAAAGGCTCTCGTCAATAAAAGGCAACTATTTCACCACCTTAAAGAATTGTTTTGCTTGGGCACGAGTCCTAAAATTAAAGTGCCACCACTCTGTTCTCAAGGGCTTAAAACCTGCATGTTGCATCACCAAACACAAGAGTTCACGATTTCGTTGCGCTTCTTTGGTGATGATTCGTTTTGCCACTAAGTTATTTTCATTGTCTACATGCGATGCGAGCGACATATGGTCGACTTTCGTTCCCATTGTTATTGTGTCGCCATTGAGCTTACAAATACTGATATCCACTGCCAAACCATAGTTGTGAAGACCTCCTCCATTGGCAGGATTGCTCACATAAATGTCTTTAGAAGTGTTCTTAACCTTGTCCCACATCTTTTGTTGTATGCTCATTGGGCGAGTTGCATCGAAGATAATCAAGCTCAAATCGGGGCGCAACTCTTTTAGTTTTGCCTGAGCCTTTACCAATGCATGGGCTGCAAGAGGATGAAGATAAGCCTTCGTAAGGTCGGTATAAAGCACCTCACCTGTGAAGTTATTAGAGCGAGAATACATCAAACTCACTCGAATTGTTTTGTCGAGTGAACGAATATCTACCATTCCTTGTTGTTCTATCGACGTGTTGGTGTCTACCCTCTTTTGCGCATTCGCATTGATAGCAACGAGCAACAAGAAGAGGATTGAAGCGATTTTATTTTGCATAAAGATATTTTTAATTGATTATTATTCAGAAGTTCAACGAGCAGAGCAACATTCAACGAGCGCAATCCATATTTCTTCGTCTTTTCAACTCATATTCTTCCCCTTTCAAGAGCAGCGTTATTACACCGCAATAACAATGCTTTTTCGCCTCAAAATCAATGAGTTTGCAACCTAAAAGCAGTGCTATTGTAAGCCGTTGAAAATGAGCTTATTCCTCAACTGAATTCTTTGTCACTTTCTCAACGATAAGAGCTACCGCTCCATCTCCTGTTACATTGCAGGCTGTTCCAAAGCTATCCATGGCAATATACAAGGCAATCATCAAGGCTTGAGCCTCACTATCGAAGCCAAGAACGCTGGCAAGGGGGGCTAAAGCTGCCATAATAGATCCTCCAGGAACGCCTGGTGAAGCCACCATCATGATGGATAAGAGGAGAATGAAGCCGAAAAAGAGCATAAAGTCGTGTGGCATACCATTCAAAATGCAGATAGTGAGGGCGCAAGCGGTGATCTTCATCACCGAACCCGACATGTGAATGGTGGCACAAAGGGGTACAACAAAGCCTGCAATGCCTTTCGACACGCCATTGTTCATGGTTTGTTGCAAGGTAACGGGTATGCTTGCTGCCGACGAAGAGGTACCCAATGCGGTGAAATAGGCAGGAAGCATGGTTTTAAGTAGCACGAAAGGATTTTTCTTTACGATGGTTCCAGCAATGCTAAACTGATACAATAGAATGATGATGTGTAGTGCAAAAATCACAACGATAATCTTTGCAAATACCAATATCATGTGATACACCTCGCCACTATAGGTCATATTCAAGAAAATACCGAAGATGTAGAGTGGCAAAATGGGGATAATTACGTTTCGAATAACGGCATCTACCACTTTAGAAAGGTCGCTAAACACGCCATAAAGGTTGTTTAAACGCTGCGAAGTTATACAAAGTCCGGCAATAAACGAGAACACTAAACCGCTCATTATATCGAACAATGCGGGGATATTAATGGTGAAATAAGGTTCAATGGCGGTGGCACTCTTCACCTGTTCAAATGTTTCTTTGGTGTTAATTAAGCTCGGAAAGAGCCACGAACCAACGCCATAAGAGAGCAATCCTGACAAAACGGTATCGCAATAAGCCAACAACACGGTAATTAAAAGCAACTTCTTGGCTCCTTTTCCCACATCGGCTATGGCTGGAGTAACAAGTCCTACGATAATCAAAGGTACCATAAAACCGAGGAACTGACTGAAAAGTGTATTGAAAGTGGTGAACACTCGAACTGCCTCAAGAGGCAAAACGTTTCCTAAGGCGATGCCTATTATAATCGAAATAATAATGAGTGGCAATAAACCTAACTTCTTTATTTTCATCATATCACTATATTTTTCTTTTTAATTCTTTTCCTCTTTAAATGGTGTTATGGTGTGGTTGCAACCAAGGGGATGGCTCTTTTTAAAAGAATGTCGATAGACTTGTGTGGCAAGAACCACACGCTTGCAAGCAAAATAGTGCCTCGTTGCCCTGCGAATGCAATAATATGCGTTGCGAAAAATGAATGCTCTGCGCTATTGTTGCAATGTTTTTGAGCTGTAAATACTATAATAAAAAAAGAGAAGAAAAGGTGATACGTTGCCTTATCACCTTTCTTCTCTATGCTGTTTGCTTAGCCTCTTTGTGCTATTAGATATTCTGCCATAGCTCTTCCCAATGCTTTACAACGTTCAGTTGAATCCTCATCTAAAGATTGAAGCATATCTACGGGTTCGCCTACTGGCTCAAATTTCAAATGATTTTCGTTCCATTCTGCAATCTTTCCTACAGCCTTAGAAGCCCAACCATGGTTTCCGAACCAGCCAATGGCATGGTTCTTAATGTCTCTATTGGCGATTTCGCTGAGTAAAACCTCCATTTCATGATACAAACCAGTGTTGTATGTTGGTGCACCAACAATTAAACCTCTGTATCTGAACACGTCTCTTAGAATGTAAGAGTGGTGAGTTTTAGACACATTGTATACCTTTATGTTCTTAATTCCAGCTAAAGAAGCGGCTTTTGCAATACATTCTGCCATCGATTCGGTGTGTCCATACATCGTTCCATAGCATATTACGATGCCTTCTTCAGTGTCATAGCGACTCATTCTGTCGTATTCCGCCATCACTTTCTCTTTATATTGGTGCCAAACTGGTCCATGTGTGGGGCAAATGTAATCTACTTGCTCGTTAACAAACTTCTTTAAGGCGTTTTGAACAGGTATTCCATACTTTCCAACGATGTTAGAATAGTAGCGAACCATCTCTAACCAGAACTCATCACAATTGATTTCCTCGTCGATAATACCTCCATTTAAAGCTCCAAAGCAACCAAAGCCGTCGCCAGAGAACAAGATATTGTCGGTTGTATCGAGTGTCATCATGGTCTCAGGCCAATGCACCATTGGGGTTAAAAAGAACTTTAAGTTATGCGAACCCAAGTTTAATTCAGAGCCATTCTTCACTTCTAGTTCCTTATCAGATATGCCATAGAAGCCTTTAAGCAAGTGGAATGACTTTTTATTACCCACGATTTCAACATTAGGATAATACTTTCTCATCAGTCCAAGCGAGCCACTATGGTCTGGTTCCATGTGGTTTATAACGATATAGTCAATGGGTCTGTCGCCAATAACGGCACGAATGTTGTCTAAAAACTGTGGAAAAAATGCTACGTCTACAGTGTCAATCAAACACACTTTCTCGTCTACTATCAAATAAGAGTTATACGATACGCCATCAGGTAGTGGCCATAAGCCTTCGAAAAGAGCTTTGTTTCTATCGTTAACACCTACATAATAAACGCTATTCTTTATTTCAATCATATCTATTATTTATTTAAAGTTAGATTCATTTGTGCACCAAAATCCTTTGAAATATAGTTATATATATCCTCACAGCAATTGGCTGAGAATCGAGTTGCATAGTTCACCAACTCGTTCCATTGTGTTTCTGTTAAGCCATCGCTTATCATTTGGCGGGTAATATTGTTTTTTATGAGTCCAAAAATGAAGCCTGCATTGAAGTTATCGCCTGCTCCTATTGTGCTAACTGTATTTGTTTGAACTACAGGATATTCTTTTTTGAAGTCGTTTTTGCCTCTTAACACGATATTTTCGGCACCATTTGTGTAGATAAAGTCTTTGCAATAGAATGCTATTTCGGCTTTATATACGGTGTCGGGGTTATCCTTTTTATATACAACTTCAAAGTCTTCACGACTACCTCGAACGATATCTGCATACTCAAGGTTATCAATTAGATTGGGAGTAATCTTCATTACCTCGTTACGATGCGAGCTTCTGTAATTCACATCGTAATAAATTATCGCCCCATTGTTGCGTGCATGCTCTAAAAGAGCAATCACTTGATGATGTATTGTGGGGTTTACGGCATAGAAAGAACCAAATATTACGATGTCATCTGGTGCTATTTCTGGGAAAGAAAAATCGAGTTGATCGTGTGGTTGATTCTTATAAAAGATGTATTCTGCATCGTTTTGCTCATCGAGAAAAGCCAATGACACAGACGATTTGCTATCGGGAAAACTACTAATATTATTGATGTTTACACCATTATCTTGCAAAAAGTGTTTTATTGTCATCCCTACTCTATCGTTACCTATCTCACTTATGAAGTTACAAGATATGCCCGAACGACCTAAAGAGATAAGTGCATTGAACGTAGAACCACCTGGAACCGCCGCAATTGGTTGTTCATTTCTAAATATAATGTCGAGACCCGACTCGCCAATTCCTATTACTTTACGCATAAATATCTTCGAAGATGAAATGCAAAGTTCCGAAATTATCGGCACATTACAAAGCAATCGTTATTTATTTTAACGAAAAAATCTGTTTAATCTATTTCTATTATTTTCTATCCTATATGGTATTGTGCCACAAGAAACACTTCTTAGTCTTGCTCCTACTGCTTTCTTAAAGCCAAAGCTTTATTCTCTGCAGCCTCCATAATTTCTCTTTCGCCAGGACCTTTGTCGTTTATTCCTATTAAATGGAGCACTCCATGAATAATAACTCGATAGAGTTCTTCTTCGTAAGTCTTTCCAAATAGCTCTGCATTGGTGCGCACTGTGTCGAGAGAAATCACCAAATCGCCATTCAATTCATCGTTTTCACAATAGTCGAAAGTGATGATATCGGTATAATAGTCGTGCTGAAGATATTCTCTATTCACCTCTAATATCTTTTCATCATCAACGAACATATAACCAATGTCGCCCACTTTTTTGCCATAGCTTTGTGCCACTTGTTTAATCCAAGCAGTGGTTTCTCTTTTTTTTATCTTAGGCATTTTCACCTTTTCGCTGTTATATGTTATCATATATCTTGTTTTTATGCGTTGTAACTATGGGTTGATTTCGTTTGCATTGCATTATATCATCATGTCAGAAACATCTCTACCAAAGTGGATAAGCTCTCGAACAATGCTCGAAGAGATGCTTTCGAATTGTGGATCTGAGCATAAAAAGAGGGTTTCTATGCCCCCTATTTTTTTGTTTATTTCGGCTTGTTGACGTTCATATTCAAAGTCTTTAAAGCTTCGAACGCCTTTAATAATAACGTTTGCGCCTACTCTTTGTGCCACATCTACGGTTAAATCGCTATACGACACCACTTCTATTTTAGGCTCATTGGCATAGTGTTTTTCAATACGTTCAACACGTTCTTCAATGCTAAACATACCTTTTTTGTGTTCGTTGTGCCCCACTGCAATGACGATAGCATCGAAAAGGGGGAGCGCACGTTGCACTATCGAGTCGTGTCCGATGGTGAATGGGTCGAAACTTCCTGTAAAAATAGCTTTTGTCATATTATCTATTCAAAGATTTTTCTTTATCTATTTCAAAGCGTCTTTCTATCTTTTCTAAAGTAGATGCAAATAGAAATCAAATGAAGATGCACCTTGCTGAGAACGAACGAGAGAGAGATGCTGTTGCACACAGAAGGAGATTTAAAGTGAGATAAACCCCCTTTTGTCGTTGCAAGCAACGTTATAAGCAGTTCAAAGGGGGCGAATTACTCGTCGAACAAGCCTGCTTCGCTACCCAAACCGCTGAACATTTTGCGACCAAAGTGCCTGTATGCCAATTCGGTTGCCATGCGTCCACGAGGCGTACGTTTGATAAATCCCTCCATAATGAGGAAGGGTTCGTACACTTCTTCAACCGTTCCAGAGTCTTCTCCGATAGCTGTTGCAATGGTAGACACTCCCACTGGACCGCCTTTGAACTTGTCGATGATGGTCAATAAGATCTTATTATCGATTTCGTCTAATCCATATTGGTCGATATTTAGTGCGCTCAAAGCATATTGAGCAATGTCGATATTGATGCGTCCGCTACCCTTCACCTGTGCAAAGTCTCTCACTCTTCGAAGTAAGGCGTTAGCAATACGAGGCGTACCACGTGATCTTCCTGCTATTTCTGCAGCAGCATCGTCGTCGATAGGCACTCGTATAATCGATGCAGAGCGTTTGATGATGCGTGCAATAGTGTCGTTATCGTAATACTCGAGATGCAGATTTATACCAAAACGAGCACGCAATGGAGCTGTTAATAAACCGCTTCGGGTGGTTGCTCCAACAAGTGTAAAGGGGTTAAGATCAATCTGAATGCTTCGTGCCGATGGACCTTTATCGATCATAATATCTATTCGATAGTCTTCCATTGCAGAGTAGAGATATTCTTCTACCACTGCCGATAGTCGGTGAATTTCGTCGATAAACAACACATCATTAGGCTCGAGTGAGGTCAAAATACCTGCCAAATCGCCTGGTTTGTCGAGCACTGGTCCACTGGTTATTTTGAAACCCACACCCAACTCGTTAGCAATGATGTTGCTAAGGGTAGTTTTTCCAAGTCCGGGAGGACCGTGAAGAAGAGTATGATCTAATGGTTCTCCACGATATTTTGCAGCCTCTACGAATATTTGAAGATTGTCTACAACCTTTTGTTGACCACTAAAATCGGCAAATTTCGGTGGTCGTAACGCATTCTCAAAATCCTTTTCTGCTGGTGAATACTTTTCTTCTCTGATATCAAACTCTTCTGTCATGCTACAAAGATAGTGCAAAATTTTGATTAAGACCATCAAAACAACAAGTTTTTAGCCTTGCCATTGCACCCCAAGAACTTGCTCAACACCATGCCTTTGAATGCCCTTTACACCGCCTTTCTGCACATACATCCAACAAGCGCAATGCTTTTACCTACCAATAGCAATGCTTTTGCCCCTCAATTGCAACGCTTTTGCTCATCAATATCAATGCTTTTACAAACGGGTGTTTTTGCGATAGTTGAACAAGGGATGAGAAATAGGAAAATAAAGGGAGCACAATAGGCGAAGAAGCGATATCTTAGAAGTAGACAAGAAGGCTATAAAAGAAAAACGATGCACCTCTTTTCGTTGAAAGAAATGCACCGTTATATGTTGTTTAATTGGTTCTGAAATGAACCGAGTTCTATGCCAATGAGGGGTGTTTTACTTTTCCCATTGTTTCTTTTCTGGGTCGATTGCCTTCACAACAATCTCTCTGTGCTTGGCATTATCGAACACCTTAGTTGCAACTGCGGCAATGTCTTGAGGGGTTAGCTTATTAAACACTGGCTCAACGGCATTGCTTTCTTGTGGTGTTAGCTGCTCGCCTGTTTCTGCATATACGTTTAATAAACCTAACCAAAGCGATGGATTAAGAGCCGATTGTGGGTCGCCTTCGCTCTCTTCGTCTACTGCAAGTGGAACAAGAGCTGCCTTAAACTCATCTATTGAGAAGCGTTGTTGCTTGATATCGTTAAGAATGCTGTACATTTTTGCTAACACCTTGTCTACTTCAGGACGTGAGGTTGAAAGGTGAATGCTGATGTTTTCTGCCGTAGCTGGTTGCGAAGTGTAACTGGTTTTCACACCAACAGTGTAGGTAAGGTGTTCTTTCTCTCGCAATTCTTCAAAGTAACGGCTTTCTAAAATAGAACGCATCACCTCTAAAGCTGCTTGCTCTTTGTCGGTGAGTTTTACGTTATTGAGATAAGAAACCTCTATTTCTGCCATGTCACCATCGAGATCTGTAACGAAAGTATGCTTTATTTCTTTTGCATCTGAAGCGAAATCGAGTGACTGAACCTTTGGTTTTTGAACGCTTGCATCGCCCTTTAACGAGCCAATATATTTCAACACAAGTTCTTTTGCGGTGCTTTCTGGCACGTCGCCCACTAAACAATAAGTGAAGAGAGCTGCGTTACCGAAGTTTTTATCGAATGTTGCAGGTAACTCGCTCCATTGCATTTGATCGAAGAAAGCTTCGTTTTGCACTGGATTAGCTGCGCTTGGTGGGAAAAGAAGCATTTGAATTGAATCTTGAATGGCTTCCATTCCTGCTGTACTTTTGTTGTTATAGAGGTACTTACTGCGTTGAACATACTTATCGAAGACGCTCTTTGAGAAGTTGTGCTTGGTTAAAATGAGGTGCACATAAGCCAAAAAGTCGCCTAATTGTGTTGCCGATGTGTTGCCACCGATGCCATTCGAATAGTCTTCGAGTGCCAAAGAAAGATCGAAGTCTTTGTTTTGTAGCCACGCAGCAAGGTCGTTTCTACTATATTTATACACGCCCGACTGCATCAACAAACCACGCATTGCGGTGTAGTTGGCAAAATGTTGTGGAGCAACAACAGAGCGACCGCCTTCTGAAGAGGCTGCAAAGAACACACGTCCCTTTGCTTCTGGAAGATACTTATACAACACTCGTGCGCCATTGCTTAGCTTCCATTCTTTTGCATTCAATTCTTTTAGTTGCTTTTCAGACACTATTTTGCCCGAAGTGAGTGGGAAATCGATGAGTTGAGTGATGTTTTGAGTATCTGAAAAGAGTTCTGCTTTTTGTCCGTTGCTTGTCTTCAAAGCCTCGACAAAGTTGTTTTCAGTGAGTGAAAGTTCATTGGCTTTCTTTGAATAAGTGATAAACGAGAGGTTATCATTATTCAAAAGATGGTGCATCCACGCATTGATATCTTCTACTTCTAACTCTACTAACGACTCGATATTGCGCTGAATTTGTGCTCTAAAATCAATTATTGGAGTGTTGTATAAAAAGTTTTGCTTAAAGAGATTCATGATATTATCGGGCGTTCCCAAGCCTTTTGCCTCTAAAACGTCTTTCATTCCCTTATACATTGCCGACTTTTCAGCTTCGAATTCACTCTTTCCAAATCCTTTATCACGCAAAGCTCCACGCACATTCATGATCTGTTGCAATGCTTCTTGCGCCTTGTTGTTATAAGGAACTACGTCCCAAGCCACTTGATATTGATTTCTTACCAAAGCAGAAAGACTCACTTCTGCTGCGATAAAAGCCTCTTTATCGGCATTTTTAATCATTGCAAAGCGACGAGGAGCAAGCTTATTGAACATCTGTGTGAAGAGAAAGAAGCGCAAACGGTCTTCTTCTGGCATGTTACCTTTCATCTCTTTGCGTTGGTAAACGCCCAAAGAAGCCTCTTTATTTTCTTTATCTACAAAGCTATAAAATAAGGGATTGCTATTGTTCTCGATAGCTCTTGGATCGGTTGATGATGTTGATGCAACCTTAGAAGGAAGTGAACCAAAGATGCGTTTCACTTGTTTTTCGGTTTCATCTAAATTGACATCACCAATAATAGCTACAAACTGAAGATTGGGACGATACCATTTATCGTAGAACGCACGCAACTCTTTTGCTGTGAAAGCTTTGATGCGAGCCTCTGAACCGATTACATTGCGGGTTGCATAACGTGAATGATTGTAAACAACATTAGCTATGCTATCGGTTAATCGGCGTTGAAGTCCTGCACGATGTCGCCATTCTTCTAACACAATACCACGTTCTTTTTCAACGTCTTTAGGCAATATTTTAATGCCATGACACCAATCTTTAAGCACCAACAGCATCTTTTCGTTGAGCTTTGCATCGTTGGTGGGAACGTTATGAACGGCATATTTAGTTTCGTCTAAGCCTGTGTAAGCCTCAAAGTCGTGTAGATTGTTTTGACGAAGAAATGACATCACACCTTCAGAAAAATGATCTGTGGTGTTAAATGCTAAG
The DNA here is from genome assembly GCF_000163055.2 of Prevotella sp. oral taxon 299 str. F0039. Classification (GTDB taxonomy): domain Bacteria; phylum Bacteroidota; class Bacteroidia; order Bacteroidales; family Bacteroidaceae; genus Prevotella. Next base: position 1,294,441 of record NC_022111.1, on the reverse strand, counting down.
TGTTCGAGGAAGTGAGCCAATCCTGTTTCGTTGTTTTCTTCGAGCACTGCGCCCACGTTTTGATAAAGATAATATTGTGCTTCGCCTGGAATACTGCCGTCGTTATATATATAATAGGTTAAACCATTGGGCAACTTACCTTGTCGAAGGACGTTGCTTTGCGCCCAAAGGCATTGGGGCAATAGACTAACAAAAAGCAAAACACCTGCTAAAAGCCAATGGTTTGCCAAATGAAATGTGTGTTGTTTATTCATAAACAAAAGGATATTGAGAAAAAAGAAACGAGCCAATTAAAAAGAATAACATTATAATGTTAATACTGTTCGATATAAAAAAGAACGCTTTTAATTGGCTCGTTAATCTTAAAAATTATTTTTCGAGTAAGTCAAGAGTAGCAAGTTTCTGCTTAATAGCACCTTGAACCATTGCTTGTGGCATTTCCATATTCTCCATTCTGAGCGACTCTGCGAAGCCTTGGTTATAGTATTCACGAGCCTTGCTGTAGTTTTTCAGCGCACGATAAGAATCGCCAATCATCACAATATAGTTCACTCTGTCCATCACTGCATCGTCTCCTTGAAGAGCTTTTGTTACCCATTGGATAGCTTGTTGATGGTCTTCGTTTTTCAAACTCTTTGCAGCTGCATTGTAAAGGTTTTGAGCTGCCTTGCCAAAGTCGGATGGTTGAGCTGCTGTTCCCATCTTTTCGAACAACTGTTGCATTGCCTTGATATACCCTTTAACGTCTTTGTTCTTATAAAGATTATACAAAGCATCGTTATAAAGCTGTGCATGCTCGTAAGAATTAACGCCTGGTTGAGCAATAATGCTATAAGCTTTTGCATAAAGACTCTTTACGTTGTTGACATATTCTTTATACTTAATGTTAGCTTCTTTAGCATAGTCTTCTGCAAAAGCATCGTTTGCTTCAACAATATAGAAAGCTGGTGCCTTGCCAAGAGCTTTGGTCCACTCGTCGATATTGCTGTTAATCATGTTCACAATACCTAACTTGTGCTCTTTATTATCTTCGCCTTCAAGAGTGAGAATGATGCGATAGTCGTTGGCATTAATAAGCTCTTTGGGATTCTTTGTTGCCACATAGTTGTGGTATATCTTTTGAATTCGAGTCACCCACTTATCTGCTTCGATACCATCTTGCGCCTGCAAGAAACTGGGAGCCTTAAGAAGTAGTTCTTGTTGAACAGCTAAGTCTTCTGGATTAGTTTTGTACTTCTTATATAAGTCGTCGAAACTTACACTCTCGCCTGCTGCAATTTGAGCCGCATCTAATAGCTCTTGCTTGTTCAAAGCACCAACATTGACCGATAAAGGCTTTCCCTCTGCATCAATAAATGCCACAGTTGGATAGGCTTCTACCTTATATTGTTTAGCTATTTCTACGTTTTCTGGCTTCTCTGCATCTATCTGTAAGCTGATGAAGTGCTTGTTGATATAATCTCCAACCTCTTCTAATGTAAACACATTCTTTGCCATTTGCTTGCAAGGAACACACCAAACAGCATAGAAATCCACGAAAAGAGCCTTGTTAGTTTTCTTTGCTTCGGCTAAAGCTTCAGCGAAACTACCATTAAAAAACACAATTCCTTTATTGCCCACAGAGGCATTATTATTTGCTGTTTGTGCCTTTGCCACCAATGAAAGGAGTGCAAATAGCATTAAAAATATCTTCTTCATATTCGTTCTTTGTGTTATATGATTCGTTTATAAACAGCCTATTCTAGGCTCATCTCTTTCTTTTCGGTTTATTCTTCATCTTGAACAATCACCTTAAAGGCATTCTTGAGAACGCTAGAATGGTCGTCGTTGTACACCTTAATACTTATAGCATATCTGCCATTCGTTAGCTTTTCGACAGCATCTTGAAAGATAAGAACAAGTCCACCCTCTACTCTTATTCTCTTTTCTTTCACTAATTGCTCGAAAGCAGTAGCGTCTCCACCGTCAGAAGTCTCTACTCCTGCAAACTCATAGTTAAGTGGATTGGTTCCAGCTACACCTTGAATGCGGGTAGATATCCATGGAGTTTTATTGATAAAACGATCGCTTTCAGTATCAAGATGACGAACAACAATCATCGAGTCTGGTGTAAATGAAGCACTAGAGGTTCGTAAATAGCCCACTTTTACCTTGCTACACGATGTGACGCAGATAGTAAGAATAGCAAAAAATGCTAATAATGTGATATTTAGAGTTCTTTTTTTCATAAATTAAAAGTCTTTTAAACTAAAGTTATAATCAAGTGAATGCACCACACCTGTAAGCGTTTGGATGTTAGAAGATGCCACATGTGAAGTTTTTGTTGTTGTACTTGAAACAAGATATATTTGCAATGGTCCTGCGTTGGGTACATTATTATAATCTTCTCTAAATGTATATATCCACAAAGGGTTGTTAGATGCCATTGTAAAGGTTTCGCCTCCTGTTCCTATTGGATTGCTCGCACCAGAAGACTTCACACCTGTTTTGAATTCATCTAACATGATTCTCTTTGGCAAGATGCTGTTAAGAATGAATGTTTTACAATCTTCTACAGGAATATCAGATACTTTTTTCAAGCCATTAGCATACAAATAGCGACGTATGCTGTGGTTGGTTATACCAAAGAAGGTGATGTCTTTGCCATAAGAACTGGTGCCTTGGAACACCGAAACCAAGTCTGCTCGCTCTGCCATAACACGCAATGAGTCCCAATTATATGGGTCGGTTTTGAAGTATTCCCACATAGTTGTTTGGTGATCTCCATTTGCTACGCCTGTATCTATTAAGTTATAATCGGTACAACTGGTTGCCATAAAGGTAGAAGCAACGAACGAAAGCGCACCAAAGAAATATTTCATACTTTTCATATTCATTTCTTTTAAATTCAAATGTATTAGTTGTAAGCTTGCCAATAAGGCTTTTCACGGAGCAAAGTGTTGGTGATGTGTCCGTCTTTATCTTGCCAAGCGTCTTTAGGAAGTGGTAAGAATAGGGCACCATTCTTGATGTCTTGTGCTGTAAGAAGGGTGAACTTACCTTGCAATTCTTCCTTAATGTAATTGTTTCGCACGATATCTGCATAGCGAGCGTCGTTCTCTCCGATGAATTCTTTCACTCTTTCGAGATATATTGCCTTCTTTAATCCATCTGTATCGTATGTAGATGGATAGGTTAAAGCACCCGCTCTTGTGCGTATTTTGTTCAAGTCTGTGGTGGCATCAGCAGTGTTTCCGAGCTTATTATAGCACTCAGCACGTAACAATATGATGTCGGCTAAACGCCAATAAACATAATCTGCGTCTACAGTTCTATAGCTTACGCCGCTTGCAGAATACTGATCGGGATCCATTATCGCCTTTCTGAACTTGTACATGATGGCATAATCAACGCCATTTATGTTATGAGCTTGGTCGAACTGATAGAAAAATGCTTGCAAACGTTGGTCTGTTGCATCAGGAAACAAATCGTTTATGGTTTGTTTGTATAGACTAAACTGCGTAGTTGTGGGCAAATCGGCTAATTGCTGATCTTCTTTTACAGGCCAACTCACGTAGTTTCGTGCAATTGTGTTAGGCGAAGTTACATTCGAAGAACGTGTTTTATCGAAGTAAAGACTAAATATTGCCTCTGGATTTGTTTTGCTTGGATCAGACAAATATTCGCATAGTGTTTCAGGACTGCTGCACAATTCGTAGTGACCTGCTTGATTATTGATAATTATCGAAGCATAATTCACAGCATTTTTATAATCCTCTTGTGCGTTACCTTGTAGCGAATACAACTCTGTTACGCTACCTCTCCAAGCATACAAGTGTGCCAATAGAGCCGCTGCTGTACCCTTAGAAGCTACCTGACGATTGGTAACTACTGCCCCATTGATATCCTTTAGGTTTTCATGAGTAGGCAACAAGTCATACGCTTTCTTTGCATGTTCAATCGCAGTGTTGAGCACTTCGCTCTGAGTTGACAAAGGATAAGGCTTAATTGCACTTGAGTTCTCAGTGATAATAGCATCTCCATAGCGTTGAGCAAGCATAAAGTATGCCAAACCTAAACCAAATTCAGCCTGTCCTTTGTGGTAGTTTTCACGCTCAGTGGTTAGACCTTGCGTTCTATAAATATTGTCTAACAATAGGTTCGACTCAAAGATTATATCGTATAAGCCTTTCCATGAATACTCACTACCAATGACTGTGCGTGGGTTCCACTCACGAACTTGAGTTCCATCTAATAGTGCATCGGCTTTAACTCCAGCCATAGCGAAGATCGCATTCTCTCCAATTGTTGTGTTTATGTAATATAGAATTGACGAAGTTGTGGTGTTTAACTCACGTTCTGTTTCGAAAGAGTTTGAATAAGTCAAACCGTTTTCTGGTAATATATCTAGATTACACGATGCAAGGGTTAACCCCATAGCACCTATAAGCAATAATTTCTTCATACTCTTTTAGAATTTTAGATTAACACCGAATGTAACTTTACGATTTAATGGATATTGTGTTCCATCATCTTTACCAGTGTAAGGATTGATAATCTCTGGGTCTAATCCAGAGTAATTGCTTAACATAAAGAGGTTTTCACCACTTAAATAAAGGTTGATGTCTTTAATAAAGAATCCCTTTAGCCATTTCTTTGGCAATTGATAGCCCACTACAAGCTGTTTAAGACGTAAGAAACTGATGTTTTCGATGTTTGAGTCTACGTTACCATCATGTTGTCCGATATAGTCTTTATCAGCATAATGAAGTGAAGGATACTTCGCATTTGTGTTGGTAGGAGTCCAGAAGTCCTTTTCATTAAAGCTGTTCATAATCACACCAAACTCTTTAGTAAAGGTATAAGCACCACCTCTATACATATTCATTACCTTTCTTCCGAGAGTGTAACTGAATAGAACATCAACATTAAAGCCTTTCCATTCGAGGTGAGAATTGATACCTCCATACACTGCTGGCAATGTACTTCCGGCATAGTAAAGGTCTTTTTCGTCGATAACACCATCAAAGTTTTGGTCTTTAATCTTTCTTCCTCCTACTCCAAGTGGGTTATTTGCCGACTGGAAGTATAGTGGCATCAACTTACCTGTTGCGTTATAATAAGTAGGAATATCCTCTTCTCTTTGCACAATTCCCTCGTCTTTATAGGTATAAATACCATAAACGGGACGTCCAAGCACCTTATCATTAAGGTCTTCTCCATTATATGTCTGTCTCAACTTGTTGCGGTTGTGGCTCAAATTCAAGCCTACCGACCAAGTAAGTTCTTTTGTTCTAATCAAATCTCCTTGTACTTCGAACTCGATACCCTCGTTAGAGATAGCAGAAGCGTTATCCCATACACGGTCTGAAAGGAAGACATTACCAGGGAGATATGCTTGCATTAATAGCTTACTTGAGTACTTATAATAGTAATCTATTTTGAATTTAAGACGATAATCGAGCAACTGAAGGTCTAAACCCAAGTCGTATTGATCGCTTTCTTCCCATGTTAGTTTTTTATTTGCCATTGATTGAGGAATCAATCCTAATGCCCCATTGAACTTTTCGCTTTCTTGCATCACACCAAGAGCAATGTATGGTTCTTGGAACTTTTGTCCTGATTTACCCCAAGATGCACGAAGTTTACCGAAACTTAGCCACCAAAGCTTTTTTAAATAAGGTTCTTCTGTAAACGCCCAACCTAGTCCAACTGATGGGAAAGTACCCCAACGCACATCTTTTCCAAACACACTTGAACCATCTGAACGTAATGATAGCTCTGCAAGGTATTTCTTCTTATAGTTATAAGCCACACGTCCAAGGAAGCTAAGCATTGCTTGCTCTTCTTTGTTTGCTAAGAAAGTTTGAGCTGCTTTAGGTGTTCCCGAACCGTCGTTGATAAGACTTGGCCAGCCTTCTCCAGGAAATTTCACCTTATTTGTTGGTCCACCCTTTGCCGAACCTGTTAGGTTTTGAAGCAAATCGTAGTTATATGTCATACCAGCTAACAACTCTAATTTCTGCTCATGAGGTAGATTTAGGTTGTAGGTAAGCAAGTTTTCGGTTTGAATACCAGTCATAGCGATGTTCGAACCTTGTGCTTCAGACAACTTGTCGTATTTCAAATAGGTTGGAGTGAAGGTATAAACACGTGTAAAGTATTGGTCTAACGAGAACGAAGAGGTAAACTTCAAGCCTTTAAGGATTTGATAGTTCAAACCTAAGCTCATTCTCATATTATAGTTAGAGTTGGTTTTATCGATATCACGTAACTGCTTAAGAGCTTCTTTTTCAGCAATACTTCCTTTACCAGGGAGCACAGTAGGGGTTCGTTTAGGATCGAAAGTAAGACCTTGAACACGTCCCATATCTGAGCCAGCCTCTTGAGTTGTGTAGGTTAAGTTAATTCTTGAGTACAAGCTTAACTTTGTAGATAGGTTGAAATCCAAGTTGGTTAACAAGCTATATCTACGGAAGTTAGAGCTAATCATGATACCAGTTTCATCGTAAACGCCACCATTTACTAGATAGCGCACATTTTCTGTACCGCCCGAAAGCTGTACGTCTGCCTTAGTAACACGTCCAACTCTGAAGGCATATTTCCACCAGTTGGTTCTATTATTATAGAAGGTGTTCAACGAGTCTTGTGCAATAGAAGGCAAACGTCTGTCTCCTTCCACCACATTACCATTTCTCCAAAGATAGTCATAAGCACCATCCCCGTCAATACTCCAGCCGTATGAGTCTTTATAAGAATTGGGGGAAACAAGTTTATCGGTGATATAATCATAGTGAGAAGTGCGTTGTTGCTTTGCCATTAGCAAGGCAATTTCTCTTTCTCCTTTACCTAAGATCTGTGTTGGAGTATTTGGTAGCCACGAAAGCGATTGCGAAACGTTGATATTCACTTCCGACTTACCAGCCTTACCCTTTTTAGTTGTAATCAAAATCACACCATTTCCTGCTCTCGAACCATACAAAGAAGCCGAAGCAGCATCTTTCAACACTTGCACACTCTCGATACTTGAGGGGTCTAAGCCCGACAATGGGTTGATACCTCCAGTGCTTTCAGACGATCCACTCGTTACAGGTACACCATCGATAACGAACAATGGTGTTCCATCGTTCACGCCTTTTTGGTTCAATGAGCTAAAACCACGAATCGTAATCTTCGATCCTCTACCACCAGGAGAGCCCGAAAGGTTGGTAATATCCACACCAGCTACACGACCTTGAAGAAGGTTTTCTACACTGGGTGAGGGTGTTTTTTGTAGGTCTTCGGCTTTAACTGAACCAATTGCACCCACTTGTTCACGTGTATTTCGTTTACCATAAGCAATAACCGACACCTCGCCCACCATATAAGCCGATGAAGGAAGGGTTATTGTTAAATGTTTATTGGTGTCGTATTTAAGCGTTTTTGTTTCATAACCAACGCTCGATATGGTTACATCACCATGTTCTTTATCTACAAGAAGTGTAAAGTTACCATCCATGTCGGCACTTGTTCCTATCGAAGTACCTTTAATTTGCACTGTAGCAAGTGGAACACCTCCACCATCTTTATCTTTTACAAAGCCTTTAAGGGTGTATTTACCTGCTGTGTTCTTTTGCATTTTGAACACATTAATAGCTTTTCCATCTACATTATAGGTAAAAGATGTACCTTTCAAAACGCTTTGAACAGCACTCAATTCATCCACATTATCAAATGATATTGTTAGAGTTAATGAGTCGTTCTTCACATCATCGGTATAATTCACCTTGTATTCGCCTTTACTAGATAAGAAATCTAAGATGTAAGCAACGCTCTTTTCTTTAAAAGAGATAGAGAAATTTTTGTTTAATACTTGTGCTCCTGCATTCAAAGAATGAGAAAAAAATAGGAGGACAGCATTAAATAAAAACAAGAAAAACATTTTTCTTGTTTGGCTTGATGCACTCTTTCTTGTCATTAATGATTATTTTTTTTGTTACGAAATCTTGATTTATCTTATGGTATCACTACAGAAAGATAAACAAAAAAACTCCTTGAGTATTTAAAATTCTCGCATGCAAAAATACAAAAAAACTATAATATCATATTATTTTAATATGGATTTGTTCAAAATAATTATTTTTTTAACGTCTAACCAGTATGATTATAGAAATAAATACAGACTTTTTTTGATATTCTATTTTTTTATATACAAAATCACATCTTTTTTATTGATCTTCAAAAGCAATGATTTTACCTCTCAATTGCATTGTTTTTACAATCTAAAAGGACTGCTTTTGAAACACAATATCAATGCTTTTCAAAAACAAAGGGTTAATAGCCTCTACACAAAGACTTTACTCATTTATTTCATTACCAAAGGTTCTCGTTCTTTTCTATTGCATAACAAATAAAAAATAATTAACTTTGTAACATTCAAACTACGTCTTAACCATGGAACAACTGCTACACTACATTTGGAAAAACAAACTATTTTCGCTCTCAAAGTTCGTTACAACAGAGGGCAAAAACGTTGAAATAATCGATCAAGGGAGGTATAACACTAACGCTGGTCCCGACTTTTTCAATGCGAAAATACGAATCGACAACACCGAATGGGTGGGCAATGTAGAGATTCATTGCAAGGCTTCAGAATGGTTTTTGCATCATCACGACACCGATGAACGCTACGATAACGTCATTCTTCATGTATGTGCAGAGATTGACACCACTGCCATAACGAGCAAAGGACGACAATTAGAACAAATAAAGCTTACCATTCCGCCTCAAATAGAGACCTCTTATCAAAAGTTAATCAAGCCCAACACACAGCAACCGCCATGCTATCTGCATGCTGCCAACATGCCTAAAATTAAGCAAAGAGCGTGGCTTTGCGCATTGCAAACTGAGCGATTGGAACGCAAAACAAAGGCTATTTTTGAACGACTCGACAAGTGTAACAGCTCGTGGGAGCAGGTTTTCTTCGTAACCCTTGCACGAAATTTCGGCTTTGGAATCAACAATAACGCCTTCGAAGAATGGGCTTTCAATGTGCCATTGCACGCAATAGATCACCATCGAGACGACTTGTTGCAGGTTGAGGCATTGTTTTTAGGACTTGCGGGCTTGTTAGATAAAAGTCAGATGAATGAAGTTCAGAGCCAAAAGATAGCAAACGACCCTTATTTCACAAGACTCGAGCAAGAGTATAACTATCTTTCGCACAAGTTTTCTCTGTCTTCTATGAGGGCTTCGCAGTGGAGATTTTTACGTCTTCGACCACAAAATTTCCCCCATCTACGCATCGCTCAGCTAGCAAGTCTATATCATCTGCGACAAATAGGTTGGCGAGCCATTCTCGAAAACAAAGACATTGTCTCTATTCAAAAGATGTTTTGCTTTGAAACAAGCAACTATTGGCAACATCACTACACGTTCGGAACACACTCGAAAAAGACTTCTAAACAGCTAACAAAAGGCTCGATAGAACTTATTATCATCAACACCATCGTGCCTTTGCTGTTCGCTTATGGCAAATATAGCAACAAAGCGCAGTTGTGCAACGATGCAATTGAATTGTGGGAACAGCTTCAACCAGAACAAAACCACATCATTACGCACTGGGAAAAAAGTGGTTTTAAGATCGAATCGGCAGGCGATACTCAGGCTCTTCTTCAGCTAAACAACGAGTATTGCACAAAGAAAGACTGCTTGAGATGCCGTTTTGGATTCGATTTTTTGCGCTCTTGCACGACAAGCAACAATAAGTGAGATATAAATTTAAATAAGATAAAAATGGAATATGTATTTACAATGAAGATGAGCGTTCGTGACTATGAATGCGACTTGCAGGGTATTGTGAACAATGCTAACTATCTTCACTACATAGAACACACACGACACGAATTCTTAAAACATGCTGGTGCAAACTTTACAGAGCTTCATAACAATGGAATCGATGCTGTTGTGGCTCGCATGAACCTACAATATAAAACACCATTGCGCAGCAACGACACTTTCGAATCGTGCCTCAACCTCACTAAAGAGGGTATTCGTTACACTTTTCATCAAGACATTTACAATGCCACTACACGACAATTGTGCTTTAGAGCCAGTGTAGACGTGGCTTGCATCATTAACAATCGTCTTGGAAGGAGTGAGGAATTAGATGCTATTCTTGAGCCGTTCTTGCTCAAAAAAACATAAAATCAACCTTCAAGCCCCACCCCACCTTAAAATGAAAGCTACACCTCAAGAAATAATCAACGCCATAGCAGTGAGCAAGATGGGCTTTTACAAGCTGTCTGAAACGCTCGAAATACTACAAAAACTGGGCTCGGCAACTGCCATCATAGAACATCGAAACAATATAAAAGATGTGCTCCCCGATGCCTCGGACAAACTGATTGAAACGCTTAAAAATGCTGATCGTGTCTTAATTCAAGCCGAGCAAGAATTCTCTTGGGCGCAAAACAATGGTGTAGAGGTGCTTTGCTGGGGCGACGAACGATATCCACAACGATTAAAAGAATGCGTAGATGCACCATTAACCCTTTTCTATAAAGGATCGGCAAACCTCAATAAGCAACGCATTATATCGATTGTGGGAACAAGAAAATGCACGCATTATGGGCAAGACCTCATTAAACATCTAATAATGGAATTGCAAAGGCTCTGTCCCGACGTGCTTATTGTGAGCGGTTTGGCTTATGGTGTAGACATCAATGCACATCGCATGGCTCTCGATTATCATTTTGAAACGGTTGGAGTGTTGGCTCATGGACTCGATTACCTATACCCTCACGCTCATAAAGAAACGGCATTGCAAATGCTTTCGCATGGAGGATTGCTCACAGAGTATTGCACCAACACGAAAGCCGACAAGATGAATTTTGTGAGAAGAAATCGAATTGTGGCTGGAATGTGCGATGCTTGTATCTTAGTGGAGAGTGCTTTGAAGGGCGGAGGCTTGATAACTGCAGGTATTGCGAAGGACTATTCGAGAGATGTTTTTGCCTTTCCTGGGGCAGTAGGTGCCCCTTATAGCGAAGGGTGCAACGCTCTTATTGCTCAAAATGGGGCGGCTCTCATCACTTCGGCTAACGACTTGGTGGTAAATATGAATTGGGAGAACATCTCATTGCTCAACAAAGCAAAAGAAAAAGGTATTGAACGAGAATTGTTTCCCACACTCAATGCCGACGAACAAAAGGTGGTTGACATTCTAAAAAAACACAACAACCTACAAATAAATATACTCCTTGCACAAACAGACCTATCCATTGGTAAACTATCGGCAGTGCTCTTCGAACTAGAAATGAAAGGTATTGTGAGGGCAATGGCAGGCGGAAGCTATCATTTATTAATGTTATAGTCCACCACACAAAAAGACATTTAAGGATAACCAATAATATATCAACAAAAAGGGCGATGGCTCTTACACACGAATAAATTAACAATGAAGATAAGAAATATAGACCTTGGCGAGAAACCTTTGTTCCTTGCGCCAATGGAAGACGTAACAGATATAGGCTTTCGAATGCTTTGTAAGCGTTTCGGAGCAGCGATGGTATATACCGAATTCGTTAGTGCTGAAGCATTAGTGCGCAACATAAAATCTACCATCAACAAGCTTTCTATTGCAGATAGCGAACGACCTGTGGGCATTCAGATATATGGTCGTGATGTAGAATCGATGGTAGAGGCGGCCAAAATCGTTGAACAGGTGTCGCCAGATGTTATCGATTTGAACTTTGGTTGCCCTGTTAAGAAGGTGGCAAGCAAAGGAGCTGGATCGGGAATGTTGCGCAATATACCCCTTATGTTAGACATTACGAGAGAGGTTGTCAAAGCAGTTAAAACGCCTGTAACGGTAAAAACCCGCCTAGGTTGGGACAGCGAGAACTTGGTTATCACAACTCTTGCCGAACAATTACAAGATTGTGGTATCGAAGCCCTAACCATTCACGGCCGAACAAGGGCGCAAATGTACACGGGAAATGCCGACTGGTCGCTTATAAAAGAGGTGAAAGACAATCCCAGAATTCATATCCCTATCATCGGAAATGGTGACATCACCACTGCCGAAGAGGCGAAAATGGCTTTCGAACAATATGGCGTTGACGCTGTAATGGTGGGTAGAGCTACCTTTGGACGCCCATGGGTGTTTAAGGAAATGAATGAGTTGATTCAAGGAATTGATGGCACGAACACGGCTCTTACTATCGACGACAAAATCGATATCTTAAAAGAACAACTCGAAATAAATGTCGAAAAGATCGACGAATATCGTGGAATACTTCACACTCGACGTCATCTTGCATCAAGTCCGATATTCAAAGGCATTCCAGACTTTAAGCAAACCCGCATCGCTATGCTAAGAGCTAACACTGTAAACGAGCTTAACTCGATATTAGAAGACTGCCGTGTGCGCCTAAAAAGCATCGCACCAATAGAATAATCAGAAGCCCCTTGCCCAATGACTTGAGCATAGGGCGATTGAAAAATAAATTGCAAAGGTTCGAGAAAAAGCACGTTTTCTGTATTATTTTTATTACCTTTGCACCCGATAAAGGCTTCAACCCACTCGTTGCAAGTGAGCAGAGATGGCGTTGAAGCCTTTGTTTTAATAGAAAGTTGAGCATATATGGTGTCATTATTGTGACGGGGACACACAAGATGCTCAAATAATTTTAATCATAAAAAAAAAGAAAAATTGAAGACATTTGAAATGTTAGGCATTAGCGAAGAGATTCGCCAAGCCATCGAAGAATTAGGTTTTGAGCATCCAACACCTGTACAAGAAGAAGTTATTCCATATTTATTAGGAGAAGGTAACGATGTTATTGCACTTGCACAAACAGGAACTGGCAAAACAGCAGCATACGGTTTACCACTCATTCAAAAAGTTAATCCACAACAAAAGCACACTCAAGCACTCATATTATCACCTACTCGTGAGCTATGTTTGCAGATTTCTGACAGCTTAAGCGACTTTTCTAAATATATCAAAGGCTTAACTGTGGTGCCTGTTTATGGTGGTACATCTATTGAAACACAAATTAAAGCACTTAAAAAAGGTACTCAAATAATTGTAGCAACACCAGGACGACTCATCGATTTGATTCATCGTGGGGTGGCAAAGCTCGAAAATGTAACCAATGTTGTGCTAGATGAAGCCGATGAAATGTTGAATATGGGTTTCTCTGAAAGCATTAACGAAATTTTAGAGTGTGTTCCTAAAGATAGAAACACTTTGCTTTTCTCGGCTACAATGAGTAAAGAAATAGAGCGAATTGCACGCAATTATCTCACCAACCACAAGGAAATAGTTGTAGGAAGCCGTAACGAAGGAGCCGAAAGTGTTAATCATATCTACTATATGGTGAACGCAAAGGACAAATATCTTGCACTAAAGCGCATCGTAGACTATTATCCAAGCATCTTTGCAATTATCTTCTGTCGCACAAAACGTGAAACTCAAGAGATTGCCGACAAGCTTATTCACGATGGATACAACGCTGAAGCACTGCACGGAGACCTCTCTCAACAACAAAGAGACCTCACTATGCAGAAATTTAGAAAGCATACAACGCAGTTTCTCGTTGCAACCGACGTGGCAGCACGTGGCTTAGACGTTGATGATCTTACACATGTTATCAACTTTGGATTGCCCGATGACATCGAAAGTTACACTCACCGAAGCGGAAGAACAGGTAGAGCAGGTAAGAAAGGTACATCTATTTCGATTATGCACACCCGTGAACGCAGTAAGATGCACGCCATTGAAAAGGTGATTAGCAAAGCTTTCGTTGAAGGAGAAATACCCGATGCAAAGGCAATATGCAGCAAACAGCTTTACAAGGTGATGGACCAAATATTGAAAGCAGACGTGAACGAGGAAGAAATCGCACCTTTCTTGTCGGAAATCAATCGTCACTTTGAATACGTAGACAAAGAAGATATCATCAAAAAGATTGTTAGTATGGAGTTTGGTAAATTCCTTGAATACTATGCTAACGCTCCTATTATCGAGAAACCAAGTAGAGGAAGAGGCGAAGACCGAGGCTCGAAAGGCAACAGAAGAGATGGTAGTGGACAACGAAGAAGTGGCGAACGCCGTGCACCTCGTGCAGTAGAGTCGGGATTTAAGCGTCTTTTCATCAACCTAGGAAAGGCCGATGGCTTCTATCCAGGCGAGATAATGCAATTCATCAACAAAAATGTTAAGGGCAGACAACAAGTTGGTCACATCGATCTTCTCGACAAAATATCTTACATTGAGGTTCCTGAAAGAGACGCAAACAAGGTGATGAAGGCTCTAAGCGGAAGCATTTACAAGAATAGAGAGGTTCGTTGTAACGACGCAGAAGAAGGATCTAACGGCAAAAAAGGACGCTCAACTGGTGGCAGAAATGCAGGTGGCGACTCGGACAATAGATACGAAAAACGCTCAAGACAACGCAATTCAAATGGCGAAAGACGTCAAGGCGGAAGAAACTCTAAAGGTTATAACACTGAAAGAGGCGAAGAATTGGGCGACTGGCGTCAGTTCTTTAACGAGAAAAAGGTGAACCTAAGAGGTGAAGAACCAGACTTTAGCGAGGATGGTTGGGCACGTCGTAAACCTAAAAAGAAATAATATTATCCTTAACAACAATCCTATTAGGCATTTAAATCCCCCGTGATTTAAATGCCTTTTTTGTTTCCTTTCAACTCTGAATAATGTTATAATAATCACATATTATCAACTTGGGAATAAACACAATAGCCAAACAATATATGTAACGTAAGAAAAATCATTAGATAAAATATAAATAACAAATAATGTCAATTGAAATTTATGACTTATATTTGCAGGGGAAATTCACAATTCTAGATTAATACCAAAAAAAACAAATGAACAAAAAGAATGCGAACTTTCGTATTCTATGCCTCACACGCCCACCTTAAACTTTTAAATCATGAAAGATAAATTTAAGATTACCCAGCACTTTGCCACAATTATTATATTTTTTGAATGATATGTGCAAGAATCCTTAGCCCTAAAAAGTTAATTTTGCAAACAAAGAATTGAATTAACTTCATATAAAACCCAAACAATCAGACAATATTAAAATTACACCAGAACATCATGAAGACAAAATCATTTTTTATTCTGACACTTTTAGGATGGCTTTCGGTTGCTACTGCAATGGCACAAGAACTGATCGTGAAAGGACTTGTTACTGATAATGCCCAAGAACCACTTGTTGGTATTATTGTAAAAAGCAAAATTCAGTCGGTGGTAACCAACGCTAATGGTCGCTTTGAAGTCAAAGCAAACGAAAACGACGTCCTGACTTTCTCGGGCATTGGATATGTTACAGCAACTCGAAAGGTGAACTCTACCAATGAGATGACTGTGGTATTAGCTGAGAAAAACGAAAACATCGACGAGGTAATCGTGGTAGGAACAGCGATGAAACGTAGCGATCTTACGGGTTCATTGTCTACAGTAAACTCTCAAACACTTAATCAAAAGCCTGCAACTTCTATCAATGAAGCTCTACAAGGACGTGTTGCAGGTGTATTTATCACACCAGGCCAAAGCCCATCTGATGGTGCTGGCATCAAAATTCGTGGTACTAACACCATTAACTCAGGCAGTAATCCTATCTATGTAGTTGATGGTATGGTGATGAGCGATGCCTTTAACTTCTTTAACTCTATCAATCCAAACGATGTTGAGGAGATTCAAGTACTTAAAGACGCATCTGCTACTGCCCTATATGGCTCTCGTGGAGCTAATGGTGTAGTGGTTATCACAACTAAAAAGGCAAAACAAGGTAAAGGACAAATATCTTATGATGGTTGGATTGGCGTGACTACAATGGGTCATCGTCCTGCAACAATGAACACACAACAGCTTTACGACTTGAGGCTTGAGGCGTTTGCGAACGGCTATATGTATAACAATCCAACAGCAGACCGCCAGTCTTATATAGATAATGTATTACTAAAGAACAACATGGCCTTTGCAGAAGAAGAGCTTGCAGGCTACAATTCGGGTAAAACTTATAACTGGCTCGATCGTGTTTCGCAAACAGGTATCAAGCAAAACCACACTCTTAGCTTCTCTAAAGCTACCGAAGGCACCAACCTTTATGTTAGCTTAAACACTACCAACACAAAGGGTGTTATTCTTAATACACACCAAAAAAGCTACACAGGTCGTGTTAATGCTGACGCAAGCATTAATCAATGGGTGAAGATTGGCACTAATACTTCTTTCACATACACTGAAGATAACGTTCCTTCTGATAACGTATTCAACAAGTCTTTATGGGCAAACCCCATGATTGATTATGCTCCTTATGAAGCAGATGCAACTCGCCACTTAAAGGATTACAGAACACTTTACTGGAGAGCACATACTGAACAGAACAATAACGACTTCAATCCGTTCAACTCATTGGAGATTTCTCAAGACAGACAACGCAACTATTTGACTTCAGTTAACTACATCAACATCAATCCTTTCAAGGGTTTCAACATACGTTCGACCTTCTCTTTGAATCACACTACACAGGCTTGGTTTGAATATATACCAACAGGTATTCAAGAAACTGAACGTAACAACAACGGAGATGCATTTTCTAAACACGAGCGTTGGAGCACCACAACATGGCAATGGGATAACTCTTTGAGCTATGTTACAATGTGGGACAAACACCAACTCAACGCTATTTTGGGCACAAGTACAAGTAGAACAATTAACAACTATACCCTTGCAGGTGGTAGTAGATTTGCAAGTAACGACCTAACTTATCACAAGTTGAGCGGAGCAGCTAACTTAGAAAAGCGTTTAATCGATTCTGATTTCGCTAATAGTAGTCTAGTATCATTCATATCTCGTGTGAACTACGACTACGACAACCGCTACTTTGCTACCTTTACTGCACGCTATGATGGTTCATCTAAGTTTGGTACAGGTCACAAATGGGGCTTAATGCCTTCATTCTCGCTCGCCTGGAACATGGCTGGAGAGCAGTTTATGCAACCTTATAGCTCTTGGCTTAACAAGTTAAAGATACGTGCAGGCTATGGTGTCACAGGTAATCAAGATATTGAAAACTATGCTTATCTAACACTTTATTACCCTCAAATATCTAATGGAGTGGCCTCTTATCGCACAAGTGGACGCCGAGGAACACCTGGAATTACATGGGAAAAGCAACGACAAACGAACTTTGGACTTGATATTGCTATGTGGAATAACCGCCTTAGCATGAGCGTTGATGCCTTCTTCATAACCAACGACGATCTTTTAATGAACCACTCGCTTAACAGAACATCTGGTTATACCAACACTTGGGAGAACATCGGTACCATGACTAACCGTGGTTTGGAATTCACTGTGAATGCAACTCCTATCCAAACTAAAGACTGGCAATGGAATGTTGGTGCGAACTTATCACTCGACCGCAATAAGATTACCCGTCTATATGGTGGCGTTAAGGAGATATTGAACGACACTTATAGAGAAGGAAACATCTTCTTAAACAAACCTTTACACACTATTTATACTTATCGCACAGGCGGAATTGCTAACGAAAGCAACCGCTCTCAATGGGAAGGCGTGAACTATAACGGCAAAACGGTGGCTCTTGGCGACCTATTCCCTGCCGATATCAACAACGATAAGGTGATTGATCAAAAGGATAGAGAGATTGTTGGAACTACAACTCCTAAGTTCTATGGTGGTTTCTCTACTGATATTACTTGGAAAGGCTTAACACTTAACACTGTGTTCAACTATTCTGTTGGAGCAAAAAGAATTAGCTCTTACTACGAAAGCCTTATCAACAGTACTGGTGTAAGCAGTGCTTCAACTGATTTACTCGATCGTTGGACACCTCAAAATACAGGTGCTAA
Source organism: Prevotella sp. oral taxon 299 str. F0039 (assembly GCF_000163055.2). GTDB lineage: Bacteria > Bacteroidota > Bacteroidia > Bacteroidales > Bacteroidaceae > Prevotella. The sequence goes on along the minus strand of NC_022111.1, from coordinate 1,276,567 downwards.
ATTCCCAAGAGTAATAGATAATGTTACATTATTCAATAGAGTTTCACCCTCTGACCTTGATTTCTCTATCCAAAATGCGTCATATCTAAGACTCTCAACTCTATCATTGAGTTACCAAGTGCCAAGAAGTATCCTCTCATCTATAAAAGTTAACTCGTTGAAAGTGTACTTCACAGCATCTAATCTCTTCTGCATCACTCCTTATAAAGGCTTCGATCCAGAATTAGGAGATAGCAAATATCCTCCAACAAAGATGTTTGTTTTTGGTCTTAACTTTAGTCTTTAACCTCATTTTGAATCAATTAGAGTCATGAAAATTAATATAAAACACATTATAGTGCCACTAGTTACAGGTTGTATCACTCTTTTTACATCTTGTTCAGATTTTCTTACTGAAGAAAGTTCTACGGCTTTATCTGAAAAAAAGATTTATTCTAATCTCCAATATGCAGAACTTAACCTTGAAAGTATCTACACTCAATGGCGCAACAACTGCTTTAAAGACGAGCATGTGTGGATGTTCCTCATTGCAACCGACGAGATACAGAGCGGTGCTTATCAAGCTTTAAAGTCGGGTGCACAACGTGCTGCGATGGAAACTTTCGACGCAAACCTTAACAGTCAGCACGAAAGAATCACCAATGAGTGGAACAATCGCTGGCCATGCGTTACTTCTGCGGCTAAAATTATTCACGCATTGAATAACAATAGCTTACAAACCAACAAAGAGCAAGCAAAGATTTATGGCGAAGCATCATTCTTACGTGGTTGTGTAGACTATCAGTTGGCGATGTATTGGGGACGTATTCCAACCATAGACATGGGCAAAACAGAGCAATTAGGCTATGGACGTCAGTCGCTTAAAGACACATGGCAGTTTATAATTAACGACTTCCAAGAAGCTGCTAAGTATTGTCCTGAAACCCAAAAGCCTGGTCGTGCCACTCGATGGGCAGCCCTTACCATGCTTGGAAAGGCACTTATGTCGGCTCCTGAAGAAACTGGTTTGCGTGATTTTGCAAAGGCTCAAGAATGCTTTGATGAAATTATTAAGTCTGGAAAATTTAGACTTAATGAAGACTTTGCAGACCTTTGGGACTACAACAAGCAAAATACACCAGAGTCTATCTTTGAGTTTCAATTCAAAAATGCCTCTCCCGACAACAATCAAATACAGTTCCAAATAGGTAGTCGTGCTGCACAAAGCAAGTTTACAGATGCTTGTTACTTTGCAGGATACGACCATGCTGTACCCACTAAATATGCTTATTCAACCAAAGCAGATGGTGGTGTTTGGGAAGATGGCGACCTTAGAATGGCCGAAAGCATACGTACCGACTTCACTTGGTTTAATGGTGAGACTCCAACTCTTCAAGGATTGGAATGGGAAGGACTTGGAAACGACTACGATGAGCTACTTCCTCACATAAAGAAGTATGAAGATTTCCGCACAGATAGCCATTCTGGACTTGGTGTTAACAACATGTGGCACTCTGGAAAGAATATTCCTTGGTTGCGTTATGCAGACGTATTACTTCTCAATGCCGAATGTTTAAACGAGCTTGGCCGCACAACTGAAGCCATTAACCTCATCAACACAACCATCAGAAAACGTGCTTGGGGTGGCTCTTTGCCTGCAGATAAGCAATGGACAGCAATGAGTAAGGAAGAATTCCGTACACAAATAATGGACGAACGCATGCGTGAACTCTTCGGAGAGCAATGGAGACGTATCGATTTAGTGCGTACAGGAAACTTTGAAAAGCTTGTAAAACAACGCAACGAGTGGTCGAAACGTTTCGCAACCATACATTCTTACAACACCATTCTTCCTATTCCTCTCACTGAATTACAACAAAATCCAGACATGAAAGAGACCGATCAGAACGAAGGATACAAATAACTTAAAAGCTATAAAATATGAACTACCGATTACCAATTATGCTTTTAGTTGCAACTCTCTCTTCTACAGGGCTAAAAGCAGCAGACAAAGTAGAGAAACCAACCTTCTCTAAGGTTACAATCCCTACCACTTCAAATATGTTTCAGGGCAATCATGCCTTCGCAGATATCAATGCTGACGGAAAAATGGACTTGCTTGTTAAAGGCAGAAACCTTGATAAGGACTGGAATCCAGAAGTTTTTACCTTAATAAATACAGGTCAGTCGCTTTCCACTAAAATTCCTTTCGAAATATCAAATGGCTGGCATAAGGTTGTAACTCCTATCGACTACAACAACGATGGCTACCCCGACATGTTGCTTTCTGCATCTCGTGGCGCAGAACTTTACCGCAACGAGATGGGTAAAAAGATGGTGAAAGTAAGTAATTTCACTATTGAAGATATTGAATTAGATAACGATGATAACAAGGAAATACGTTACACTGGCTTAGTTTCTGTTGCAGATTTCAATTCAGATGGCTGGCAAGATATTGTTACTTTCGATAAATCTGGTAACCCTGTGCTCTACCTTAATAATCAAGGTACAGGCTCTTTCACAAAGAAAAACAATTCAGGTTTAGCAGCACAACGCAACGGAACACTTGCAGCTACCGACTTTAACAACGATGGCTACATCGACTTAGCGATAAGTGGATGGAGCGATTCTGCTGGAGGAACTTATCTATCTGTTTATAAAAACAATGGAGATGGAACCTTTACCGACATTAAAGCCGACACAAGTGTGGGCGGTAGCGTTGCAGGAACAGAGAAAGGACAAATAATGTGGGTTGATGCTAACGCTGATGGACTCATGGATTTATTCATAACAGGAGCTTCTTCGCTTTATTCTTGGAATAGTAAAGCCTTGCTATACCTCAACAATGGCAACAACACTTTCACCAAAAACAAAACTGATTTCGTAGGTGTTAAAAAGAGTGGAGCTGCTTGGTGCGACCTTAACAACGATGGAACAACCGACATTATCTATGCAGGCGAAACACAAGACGGCAAAGCTAAAACCGTTGTTGCATTAGGAAAGCAAGATGGTTCGTTCGAAGTTTACGACAACTTACTATCTGGTGTGCGTAGTGGAGCTGCTATTTCGATATTCGACTACAATGGTAATGGTTCTGCAGAAGTGGCTTATATGGGTTGGGGCGACAACGAAAAGTTTGCCGTTTACACAAATGCCAACACCCAAACATTAAACACTCGCCCTACAGCACCCACTAACTTGCAAATTCAAAACGAGGCTGATGGAGCCTTATTAACTTGGAATGCAGGTACAGATAAAGAAACTCCCGTTGCTGCTTTACGTTACAATGTGTTCGTTAAGCTAAAGAACGGACAAGTTTTCACCATCATTCCTGCTAACATCACCACTGGTTCTTTGATTATACCCGACGCAAACAATGCCATTTCAACACGTTCTTTCAAAGTAAAGGCGTCTACCTCTGACATCGAAAGTTGGGGAGTTCAAACCATAGACCAAGCCAAAAGCACCAGTAGTTTTGCTGTAGCTCAAACCACAGGAATAAACAACACAACAGTTCAAGAAGGCAATGCAGATGTCACCTTCACTCAAAACGGATTCCAAATCAACGCAACTCAAGATGCTCACATCTATCTATATGATGTAGCAGGAAACCTTCTTGAACAACAAACCATCAAAAATAACACATCCTACACATCCCATTTACCAAAGGGAGTTTACATTCTTAAAGTTCAAACAAACAAAAAGAATCAAACTTTTAAAGTAATAAGCAAATGAGATTTCAAATAAGACAACTAACATTTTTATTAATACTTAGTGCTCTTACCAACTTTGTAAACGTATATGCGACGGATATTCATTCGAATGATTGGGATATAACACTCAATCCCAATCATTCGTTTACATTCAATTACAAAGGAAAGACACTTCTAAAGAATGCTTATGCCCGAGCAATAAGCAGTGATAATGAAGACCTATTGTCGTTAGATTACCCTACAATAGCACTGCATTCGGAAGCAATAAGCGATGCTTTTGGAACAGGAACAAAGTATGTTTATACTTTTTCTGGACGACAAGGTAAGCCCAATATGGAGCAGGTTTTTTATCTATACAACAAGCATAACTACTTGCTCACAGAGCTATCATTGGTTTCTTCGGCAGGTAAAATAAGCTCACATCTGCTTGCTCCAATTACAACTACAACAGCATTGTCGGTCTTACCCACACAAGGCGATAACAGAGTGCTCACTGTTCCTTTCGACAATGATAAGTTTCGCACTTATAATGCCATGAAATGGTCGTTATTAAGCGTTGGTACAACCTCTTCAGAAGTAACTGCTTTGTATAATATTTCAACCCGTGAAGCTCTTTGTTTAGGAAGTATTGAACACGATACATGGAAAACTGGCGTTGAAGTTCGCACCTCGGGAAACAATATATTGAAGCGACTTACCCTCTACGGAGGCTATGTTAGCTCTGCAACCAACGATGTGGCAACACGTCATGGCAGTATTTCTGGCATCCGAGTAAAGTCTCCTAAGATGTTTATCGGCTACTTTAACGACTGGAGAACTGCCCTAGAAACTTATGCAGACGCTAATGCTTTGGTGCGTCCAAAGAAAGAAAGCGACCCAAAAGGTATCTTTGGCTGGCAAAGTTGGGGTGGAATGGAAAAGAATGTGAACTACGAAGGAGCTACAGATGTGTCGAACTTCTTTGCACAACACTTACAAAACGAGTTTTCAAAAGACAACAGTCATAAAACTTACATGGTGCTCGACTCGTATTGGGACAATCTAAACGAAACCCAATTGCGTTCGTTTGCAAATCAATGCACCGCCAAAGGACAAACCCCAGGCATTTATTTCACTCCCTTTTCTTTTTGGGGAAAGGAGTCTGAATTAGACTGGTCGGTACCTGGAACCAATGGACAATATAAGTATAAAGATATTGTTTTGCGTGTAAACAACAAACCTATCAAGGTGGGAGGTGCACTTTCGTTAGATCCAACGCACCCTGGAACTAAGCAAATGCTTGCCAATCAGTTTGCATTGTTCAAGTCTTGGGGCTATCACTTCATTAAATTAGACTTCTTAAACAGTGGCTGTGTAGAAGCAGATCGCTATTATAACACATCTGTAACCACTGGTATGCAAGCCTATACAGAGGGTATGCAATATATAGAAAGTCAGCTAAACGATTTCTTTATCGACCTTTCTATCTCGCCATTATTCCCTAATTTCGGAGACGCAAGACGCATTTCGTGCGATGCTTGGGGCAAAATTTCAGACAGTCAATATGTTCTTAACAGCATAAGTTTAGGCTGGTGGTTAGATAGATTATATGCTTTTAACGACCCCGATCACATCGTTTTTGCTGGAAACAACGACGGAGCGAATCGCATTCGCTACACAACGGGCGTCATTACAGGTATGATTTTATTAGGTGACAACTTCAGTTTGGAAGGTAGTTACACAGGACTTGAGGCTTATAGACAGAAGGCTTTACACATAGCAACCAACAAAGAGGTTAACAATGTAGCTATGTTTGGCAGTTCTTTCCGCCCAGTTGAAGGATCATTGGCTAACATCTTCTTGCGTGGAGGCACCGACAATGTGTTCTATTTAGATACCCCTGAGGCTTTTTATGTGGCTGTATTCAATTTCAATACCAGTCAAGAACTTTCGCTATCTTTAGATAAAAAGAGATTAGGAGTAGACAACATCACCAATATTACCGAGCTTTGGACAGGTCAAAAGCTATCGCTCTCGGGCGAAACGCTATCTGTAACAGTACCTAGTGGTGATGCTCGTTTATACAAAATCGATAAAACAAGTACCTCTATTTATACCATACAACGTGACACTTCTGCAGTGGAAGTGTCACATTTTGGCGACTTGTTACACGTTTCGGCAGCAGAGAACATTCGTTATATCGAGCTTTTCGACCTAACAGGAAAGTCAATTGCTCGTCATAACATGGCGTCTGAAAGCACAAGTGCCACCCTTTCGATTCCTGGCAAGCAAGTAGTTATTGTTAAAGTGCAACTTGCTTCAGGACAAAAAGTAAGTAAAACTATTCAATGTCAATAAGAAAAAAAGGTTATTTTTCAAAAAGAGATAACACATCTAAGAAGAACTATGATAGTTTAATTGATAACATATCTCCTTTCAAATCAAGAACAAATAAGCACTTAAAAAATACAATAGCAAAATATTATCAATAATATAATTCCCTCATAGATGAACAGAACAGTGAGAATACCAACATTTTTATTAGTGCTTTTGTTTATATGTATGGCTTCATACATACAAGCAAGAGACCATTTTTCATTCTCACACATCAACGGAAACAATGGTCTTTCATCAGGAAACGTCAAAACTATTCTTCAAGATAGTCGAGGATTGATGTGGTTCGGAACTAAAAACGGGCTCAATAGATACGACGGATATTACGTAAAACACCTCGACTGCTATGACAACCAACACCACATTGGCAACAATAATATCGGTGCTTTATACGAAGATACACAGAAAAACCTGTGGATTGGCACCGACAGAGGCATCTATATCTTCTACCCCACCACATCAACTTTTCAGTTTGTGTCGTCTAAAACGGCAAGTGGTGTAAGCCCAGATAACTGGGTTCAGGAAATTTGTGGCGATAAACGAGGTAACATTTGGGCATTACTCCCTGATATGGGTGTGTTCCGTTGGAACAAGGGCGCAATGAGTTATTATCGCATCACACAAAAGAAAGGCATCAAAAAGCAAAACCCAACGAGTATTTGCGTGCTACCTTCGGGCGAAATTCTTGTTGGAACAGCAGGAGCAGGACTCTTTCGTTACGATCACAAAGCCGACTGCTTTAATTATATTTACGAAGGCGATGCTTTCCAATTACAAAACAAAAACATCATAAGTATTTGCAATGAGAGCAACAATCATGCGCTCTTGGGTTGCGAAAATGGCGAACTTTATCGCTATAACCTATCTACTGGCAAGATCACTCCTATGACCTACTCTATGAGTGGACGTATCTTTTTGCGTGACTTGCAATGCATCGACAACGAATTGTGGATAGGAACACAACAAGGTTTGTATGTCATTGACCTCAAGACGAGCAAAGAGCGTTATTTAAAAGAAGACTTAGAAAACCGATTTAGCTTGTCGGATAATGTCATTTATTATATTTATCACGCCCCAGATAAAAGTATTTGGGTGGGAACTATGTTCGGTGGAGTGAACTATATTATGGGCAATCCCTTCTATTTCAAAAGCTTTTTATCTTCTTCTTTTGCTTCTTCGAAGGAACATATACGCATAAGAGGATTGTCGAAATTTGATAATGGACAGATGATGATAGGCAGTGAGGCACATGGAACCTATCTTTTTAATCCTCAAACAGAACTATTCTCTAAGCATCAAGCATCGCACAACACCACAGGGGTTACGTTTATACGCAACTCGAAGGGAGCTTTACAAATTGGATTGTTGCGTAATGGTTTGAGAACAATCGAGCAAGGCAAAGACTTTATCTTATCTGAAATAGACTCAGAGACAAACGATAACAGCGTTTACGCATCGCTCACCGACCGCCAAAACAACCTATGGGTAGGGTTAGGATCAGGACTTTATGTGCGAAAAGCGGGCAAAACGACTTTCGAACGCATTAAAGAAGTGGGCTACGACTGGGTTTTCGACCTCTTAGAAGCAAGCGATGGCACCCTATGGATGGCAACAATGGGTAACGGAATATGGCATTATAATCCTCGAACCAACACTTTCAAACGCTATGTTTACGATCCTCGCGATCCAAACGGACTGCGTTCGAACTCAATTAGTTCTATAATGGAAGACCAACAACACAACATTTGGTTTTCAACCGACCGAGGAGGGATTAGCAGATACAATGCAAAGAGCGACAATTTTACATCTTGGGGCATCGCAGAAGGGCTTCCCGACGATGTAACCTACGATATTCTGCAAGACACAAAGGGCTTTTTATGGTTCGGAACCAACAAGGGATTGGTAAAATTTAACCCTCATAACCAGTCTGTTAAGGTGTTTACTACTAAAGATGGACTACCTGGAAACGAGTTCAACTACCACTCTGCGGGCAGTGATAACATGGGTAATTTCTATTTTGGAGGCATCGATGGACTGGTAAAATTCAATCCTTTAAAACACATTCCTCACGCTCAAAAGCCTAAATTATACTTCACTCGCCTACTCATTGACGGCAAAGAGGTGGCAGGAAGCACCGACATCTTGTTTAAAGATAAAATCACTCTGCCCCACGACTCTGCCAATATCGTATTAGAAATGGCTTCTCCCGACTTTGTTTCGATGGGCAACAAGCACTATAAATATAAGTTAGAGCCTATTGATAAAGAGTGGATCGAAGTGAACATGCAAGGCAATGTGCCCTCAATATCATATGCCAACCTGCCAATTGGCACATACACGCTACATGTTTTGGTTGAAAACAACGGTCAAATAAACGAACGCCAGCTAGAAATTGTTATTCTTGCACCTTGGTATAGAACCTCTTGGGCATATCTTTGCTATGGCTTATTACTCATATTGGTGTTCTTCTTTTGGTTCAGATGGTATCGAAAATACAAAGACAGAGATATCAAAGTGCGCCAAAAGCTCTTGACCAGCGAAAAAGAAAAAGAGGTATTTGAAAGTAAGGTGCGTTTCTTTACAGAGATTGCACACGAAATTCGCACGCCTTTAACCTTGATAGAAGCTCCCTTAGAGTCGATGAGTGAGATGGAAATAGAAAACAAACAGATGAGTCACTACTTAGATGTTACCCGCAGTAACACCAAACGTTTGTTGCAACTCACAGAGCAATTACTCGATTTCAGAAAGGTTGAAACAGCCAATTTGCAAATGCATTACGAAGAAACCAACGTCAACATGTTGCTCAACAACATTGTTTCTCGTTTCGAACCCACCATAACACTCAGACGAAAAAATCTTGTTTGCAACATCACCGACGAGCCAATTATATCTGAAATAGATAGAGAGGCGGTTACAAAGATTGTGAGTAACCTGTTGAACAACGCTTTAAAATACACCCGAAGCACCATTATTGTTGAGTTAAAATTGAAAGATAATAACTTTGAAATATGCATTATAAGCGATGGTAGAAAGATAACAGCCGATGAAGCACACCATATTTTCGAACCATTTTTTCAGTTAGACGATACAAACAATAAACATGGAGGAGTTGGTTTGGGCTTATCTGTTGCTCATTCACTTGCAGAAATGCACGGAGGAACGCTCTTTTTATCTTCTGATAACCACGAAGAGAACGTTTTTGTATTGTCTTTGCCTTTCAAAAGCAAGAAAAAACAGGCACAACAGCTATTTACCAACGAATCTACTAACTATATTTCGCTCGACGATTCACCTCTAAAAACGCCTAACCAACAAGGCTATACGTTGCTATTAGTAGAAGATCACGATGAAATGCGACGATTTATTGCCGAACAGCTTGAACTGCATTTTATTGTAGAAACAGCTTCTAACGGAAACGAGGCCTTAGCTATTCTGGCCGAAAGGCACATCGACATCATTGTTACAGACATCATGATGCCTAACATGAATGGCTTTGAACTATGCAAAAAGGTGAAGAGCGACATCAATATATCACATATTCCGATTGTCCTACTCACTGCAAGAAACGACATACAAAGCAAGATTGAAGGCCTAAAAGCAGGCGCAGAATCGTATTTAGAGAAGCCTTTCTCTATTAAATACCTACGTCAGCAGTTGCTTTCTATTCTAGATAACCGCCGAAGAGAGCGCACTGCTTTCTCACAAAATCCTTTCTTTAGCATTGATAGCATGAAGACCAACAAGGCTGATGAAGAGTTTATTAATAAAGTAATATTGAAGATTGAAGAACATCTTGCAGACGAAACGTTTAACGTTGAAACCATGGCAGACCTCTTTTGTATGAGTCGCTCGAGTCTACTAAGAAAGATTAAGACGCTCTTTAACCTTTCTCCCGTAGAGCTTATACGCACCATTCGCATGAAAAAGGCGGCACAGCTCATTCAAGAAGGCAACCATTCTATTGCCGATGTGGGTTTTATGGTGGGCATTTCCTCACCTGCTTATTTCAGTAAACAGTTTGGAAAACAATTTGGAATAACCCCAAAAGACTTCGAGAAGCAATGCAAATCAAATACTAAAAGCTAATAATATTATATACAATTTATTCACCTCTACTTATGAAATATTTAGCATCAATACTTTTGTCGGTGAGCTTTCTACCGCTTTCTGCACAAGAAATTGTTATTCATACCAATAACACTGCATTGGTATTACATGTTGATAAGGACAAGCGAGTGTATCAAACACATTTTGGTAAGCGACTCTTGCACGAAAAAGAGTATGGTCTTTTGCCTCAAATGGGCGAAGTGTGCATTTCGAATGGCAACGGAAACTATTTCGAACCTGCCTTTCACTTCACCAATAGCAAAGGAAACGAAACAGTAATACTTAAATATGTGTCGCACCAAGTGAAGAAAGGCGATGGTAACAGCACTGAAACCATTGTTCTTTTAACCGACAGCGTGCGCAACAATAGCGTGCGTTTGTTCTACAAAGCCTATCCAAAAGAAAACGTTATCGTTACTCATTCTGAGATTATCAATAACGATAAGAAACCTATTACATTGAAGAAATATGCCTCTTCGATGCTCCATTTCAAAGCACAAGACTATTATCTAACTCAATTCAATGGCGACTGGGCTGCCGAAGCGAGCATCACCGAAAGTCAATTGGGATTTGGAAAGAAAATCATCGATAGCAACTTGGGCACCAGAGCCAATATGTTTGCATCGCCCTTCTTCTTGCTTTCGCTCGATAAAAAGGCTGATGAGAACAACGGACAGGCTATTCTTGGAACATTAGGATGGACAGGTAACTTCCGCTTTACATTTGAAAAAGACCACGAAAACAAGTTAAGAGTAATTAGTGGCATCAACCCTTTCAACTCTGAATATCAACTCAAGGCTGGCGAAACCTTCGTAACTCCTGAGTTCATCTTTACTTATAGCGATGAAGGAACGGGCAAAGCAAGTAGAAACTTGCACAACTGGGCACGCAAATATCGTGTGAAAGATGGCGAAGGCGACCGCCTAACACTATTGAATAACTGGGAAGCTACGTTCTTTGACTTTAACGAAAAGAAGATTGTTGATTTGATTAGCGAGGCAAAATCGTTAGGAGTAGATATGTTTTTGCTCGACGATGGCTGGTTTGGAAACAAGCATCCACGCAACGACGACAAAGCAGGTTTGGGCGATTGGCAACCTAATAAAAAGAAACTTCCTAACGGAATTAAGGCTTTAACCGATGCTGCTAAACAACAAGGCGTTAAGTTTGGCTTGTGGATTGAACCTGAAATGATTAATCCAAAGAGTGAGTTGATGGAGAAACACCCTAACTGGGTGGTGGCATGGAACGACAGAGAGCGTTACTATTTCAGAAATCAATTGGTGTTAGACCTTAGTAATCCTGAGGTACAAAACTATGTTTACGACATCGTTGATGGACTTCTTACTACCTGTCCAGACATTGCTTATTTTAAATGGGACTGCAATAGTCCACTCACTAACATCTACTCTAATTACGAGAAAGAGCACCAGTCGCACCTATTTGTCGACTATGTGAAAGGACTTTACAAAGTGCTCGACCGACTAAAGGCTAAATATCCTAAGATTCCTATGATGCTTTGCTCGGGCGGTGGCGGTCGTACCGACTACGAGGCGTTGCGCTATTTCACCGAATTTTGGGCGAGCGACAACACCGATCCTATTGATCGTCTCTACATTCAATGGGGCTTTTCGCACATCTTCCCTGCCAAAACCATTTGCGCTCACGTAACAGAATGGAACCGAAAGGTTGACCTTAAATTTAAAGTTGATGTGGCAATGATGGGCAAAATGGGCTTCGACCTCAACTTCTCTACCCTTCCTAAGGCCGATGCCGACTTCTGTAAGAACGCAGTAAAGGCGTATAACGGCTTTAAAGACATCATTTTCAAAGGCGACCTCTATCGTCTTGTGTCACCATATAGCAACACTCACACTGCCACTATGTATGTAGACGAGGCACAAAAACGTGCTGTGGTGTTTGCATTCGACATCTTCCCACGATATAGCACCGCTGAGTCTACCCGCCTAAAACTACAAGGATTGCAGGCAAACAAGATGTATAAGGTGAAAGAAATTAATCGCTACGATGGCAAAGACATCGAAGTGGGCACTTTCTCGGGTGACTATTTGATGAGTGTGGGCATAAAAGCTTTCTCTGAACACCGCCTTCAAAGTAGAATTTTCTTGGTGGAAGAATAGGCGAACTATAACCTGAAATAAATAATATTACTAAAGTTTCCCACCCCAATAAATAGATTGAAAAACAACAGTTTGTCGAATTTCCTTTGTAAATTAGTAATCTATAAACAACTGATTTTAAAGACAAAACAACGAAACTGTTATGGAAGAAAAAATAGAGAAAATCTTAGCCGTGTGTTAAAGCTCAATGAATATGGGGCGTAACTGGCAAAGATGAATGGGGAAAACCAGTGTTTTAAGGGGGTGGGAAACTTTAGTTATTAATATACTTCGCCACTCATTGTTATGTTGGAGCAAAAGATTATAGCCATTATTAATGGTTAATCATATAATTCAGGATCGCCAGTTGTTCGGTCTACAAATTCCTCATCGTATTCTTCTCCTGGTATTAGTCATCAAAATCGGGGTTATCGTAAAGATCTTGGTCATCATTTAGATCATAGTCTTCAATGCTATGTGGATGTTGAAGTTTTCCACTAACTCTTATACTATCACGTTGTTTTTCCAAAATTTCACGATATTTCTTTATCTTTTCTCTACGTTCTTCTTCCTGCTTATGCCTTTCTTGCCTTTGTTTAGACTCCTGCAAAGAAAAATAAAGGTTAGAACCATAAATTATACCCACGATAATGATACTCGTAAATAGCCCAAGCAAAATATCTTTGTAGAGTTTTTTCATCGTCCGTTTTAGTCTTTCAAGTTGGCAAAAGGTCGTTTACCACCATGTTCTTTCTTGAATTGAGCGATCATTTCTTCTTCAACTACACGTGGATTTTCATCTGTTTCTTTCCAACATACCAATAGTTCACGTGAATCTTTTAACTGCCAAATATATCGTCCACCCCAGTGAGTGGCAAATTTTCCCTCACCAAAACGAAGGTAACTTCCAAGTCGCTTCTTCAAAGATGTAGCCTTTCCAATATACATAATAGCCTCATTTGGCACCCAGTTATCTCTTAATTCAGCAATAGAAACATTTGGATTCCTCGGTTCTTTTTTCTTAAAGAAGCCACCAGTTCCTTGTTCAAGAAATTCAGGTTCAGAATCTTTTAAGCGCAAAATAATATATACTCCACTATATGAGGGAATCATTTTACGACTTTGCATGAGGTTTTCCACAAAAATAAATCCCTCGAAACCATCACTTTTTAATCTTTGGATAATATCATTCATAGGTCTTTTTGATATAAAGTTATGTCGAATACTTTGTAAATTAGTAATCTCTAAACAACTGATTTTTAAAATAAAATAATAAATCTGTTATAAAAGCAAAAATAAATAAAATAAATGAGTTGTCCAAACTTTTGAGTATTAAAAACCGAATGAGTGATGATTTGTTTCATCTTTTTGGTAAGTTTGGCATCGATCAGATGTTATCTCGTCTGTCATTAGAGAAGTAAGACGGATTTTTCACTTCGTAACTGATCCTTTCTCTTTGTCTCTTCCGCATCGTGAATAAGAGCTTCCATAGTATATGCAAGCATAAGATATATGAGCTTTCCAATCATGGAAAGAACTGATACTTTTCTTTTCCCTCATCAAAAGCAGTACCTTTTAACTGCAAAAGCAATCGAATTACACTCTAAAAGCAATGCAATTACATTGCAAAAGCATAACTTTTAAAGATAAATAATTTTATAATCGAATTGCTCTGAAATACCCTATAAATGGCTATTTATGGGCATTTTTGCAAATAGTTGCAATTAAGAAAAATTGTAAAACAACCAATTGCAACTATTTTACAAACTAATTAATACCTATATTTGTGACATAAATCAATTTTTTCAACTATTTTAAAACAACTATTTTATGAAATTCAAACACGCTTTATTAGCAGCTGCAACTCTATTTGTTGCAACTAGCACCTTTGGACAAGAAAAAATTAAAGATGTAAGAACTAAACCTGATTTGTATTTCCTACAAATTGGCGAAGTAGCTAACAGCTTAAAACTTCTTCCTCCACCACCACAACCAGGTTCAGTTCTATGGTTAAACGATGTATCTCAATATCAATGGGGTAAGATGCAACGTAACACTGAGCGTGGAGACCAAGCAGTTTCAGACGCAAGAGTAAACGGAGATGGTGTGCCCAATGCCTTTTCTGATGCTTTCGGTGTTCGTATTTCAAAAGAAACAACACCCGAAATCTATAAATTAGTTCTTAACATGCGTGAAGATGCTGGCGACCTTGCAACACGTGCAGCTAAAGAACACTATATGAGAATTCGTCCTTTCGCATTCTTCAAAGAAGCAACATGTAACCCAGAACAACAACAAGAACTTTCAACTAATGGTTCTTATCCTTCAGGTCATACTTCTATTGGTTGGGCTACAGCTCTTGTTTTGGCAGAGATTAACGTAGATCGTCAAAACGAAATCTTACAACGTGGATTTGAAATGGGTCAAAGTCGTGTAATTTGTGGCTACCACTTCCAAAGCGATGTTGATGCAGCTCGCATCGTTGCAAGTGCTGTTGTGGCTCGACTCCACGCTAACGACGCTTTCAACAAACAATTAGAAAAGGCTAAGAAAGAATTTACAGCACTTGTAAAAGCAGGTAAAGTACAGAAAAGTACTTTCAAAGCTAACTAACAAAAAATAATTATTCAACTGTATTTTTCATTCTATCCATAAATTTAATATGAAAAAAATAGTAATAATGAGTACACTCCTCCTAAGTAGTTGGAGTGTAGCTCTTGCCCAAAAACTTTCTGCAGAAGCCACAACAGAAAATGTTTTTGCAACTTCTCAGCCTATAGAAAACGCACAACCAGTGGTTGCAAGCAAAGAGAATGAAGAACCCAAATTAAGTGTTAAACCAACAGGTAGAATTTTGTTCGATGCAGCTTTGTTTGCACCAAAGAACCAAAAAGATGTGTTTAACGACGGATTTGGCATTCCTGATGCACGTGCTGGTGTTGCTGCAAAATATGGTAAATGGTATGGAAAGATAGACATTGGCTATGCATACGGCAAAGTTGGATTGAAAGACATTCTTATGCAATACACTTTCAACAAGCATCAACTTATTAAAGGAGGTTATTTTGTTCATCAATTCGGTTTGCAAAGTGCCACAAGTTCATCTTTCAAAATTTCAATGGAAGAGCCTATGAGCCAAGGAACATTCGGAGATTCACGTCTATTAGGATTGATGTATGTTCACGATCTCGGTAAGTTCTTCGGAACATTCAGTTTCTTCACAGAATCGAACTCTATGAAGATGCCTTCAGACCAATTAGGTAATCAAGGTTTCGGAATGATGTCTCGTTTGCTATATAAGCCTTTCACAGAAGACGGAAATATTCTACATTTTGGTATTTCGGGTGCTTTTGAGACTCCACAATACGACAAAGCAGCTGCATTGAACCACAAAGTATATACTTTAGCAGCACCTTTCCCAACTCGAGTAGCGAAAATCCCAGCCCTACAAGCAAAGGTAGAACATGCTAAACGCTTATTCAAAATAAGTCCAGAAATAGCTGCAGCAAAAGGAAAGTTAGGTATTGAAGCTCAATACTACTATTTAACTATCACACGTGAAAATGGCTTTAAGAACTATAAAGCAAGTGGTGCATACTGCAGTTTGCGTGGTTTGATTAAAGGATCCGACTATAGTTACACTCATACTGATGGCGGAATTGATACTCCAAAGCCTGGTTCTATGGAGCTTGTGGCTGCTTATAACTACACAGATCTATCTGATAATAAAGCAGAAATATTGGGTGGACGAGCTAACGACTGGTCGTTAACCTACAATTACTACCTCAATAAATATATGATTTGGCGTTTACGTGCATCTTACACCAAAGTAACAGATTGCGCAATACACGAAAATAATCATGTAGGAATATTAGAAACACGTCTCCAAATTAAGTTTTAATTAACTAAATCTACCAAACATCATGAAACGTAATTATATATTTCTATCATTACTACTGCTAAGCTTATGGTTAAACCCCATAAATTCAACAGCACAAATCAAACGTAGCGATAGCTTCAAAGAAAAGTATTCGCTCAAAGAAGTCGTTGTTTTGAGTCGCCACAACATACGCTCTCCTCTATCAAACGGAGGAAGTGTATTGGGCAAACTCACCCCACATCAGTGGACAGACTGGAGCTCTTCTGCAAGTGAATTAACCCTTCGAGGAGGTGCTTTAGAAACTATTATGGGTCAATTTTTTAGAAAATGGCTCGTAAAAGAAGGTTTATTTCAGGAAAATTGTGTACCTTCGCACGACGAAATGTTGGTTTATGCCAATAGTATGCAGCGCACAATAGCTACCGCACGCTATTTTTCTGCAGGATTTATGCCTATCGCAGACATCCAAGTTCACCATAGATTCTCGCCAAGTAAGATGGATCCTATCTTCTTTCCAAGACTCACTAAGGTGTCAGAAGAATTCAAAAAGGAGGCTTTAAAGCAAATAGCTGCAATGGGAGGAAAACGTGGTATCGTTGGAATTAATGAAGAATTAAAAAGCAGTTACGATATCATTGAAAACACACTCGACTTGAAAAGCTCTCCAGCTTGTAAGGAAGGAATCGCTTGTTCGTTTGATGATTACAACACAAAGATACTCTTAGAGCTTGGAGAAGAACCAAGAATGAAAGGCTCTTTGAAACTTGCGAACACTGCATCAGATGCTTTTATCTTGCAATACTATGAAGAAAGCGACGCAAAGAAGGCGGCTTTTGGTCACGATTTGACGCTATCGGATTGGGAAAAGATTGCAAAAGTGAAAGATGTATATGGAGATGTGCTCTTTGCAGCACCCATAGTGGCAGTGAATGTGGCTCATCCTTTGTTGGTTTATATCAACGATGAGTTGAATGCAGACAAGCGAAAGTTTACTTTCTTGTGTGGACACGACTCTAATATTGCCAGCGTTGGCGCAGCATTGGGTATCGAACCCTATTCGCTTCCCAATACAATTGAAAAGAAAACACCCATCGGATGCAAACTTGTTTTCGAGAAATGGGTAGACAAAAATGGTGAGGTTTTTGTAGCATTGAATCTCGTTTATCAATCAACAGACCAGCTTCGAAACCTCGAACCGCTCAATCTTAAAACACCACCAATGGTGTTTGAGCTCAAACTTAAGGGATTAACGCCCAATAATGACGGACTTTATACGTTCAAAGACGTAAACAATCGTTTTATTGAGGCTATTCGTGCATATGAGAATATCAAATAAAATAAATCTGTTTTAATTATGTTACGTAAAGAATTCCGATTAGCTGTGAAGTTCGTTGGAATTCACTTTTTCATTTTTCTTCTACTTAAAATGTGATCCTATGGACACAAAATAAAGGGAAAGTGCTTGTGTAAGTACTTTCCCTTCTTTGTTATTTAGATAATCATCCTCAATGAATTATATTTCAAGTGTCCTCTTTTTGTGCTGTACTCCCACCGAGAATCGAACTCGGATCAAAGGTTTAGGAAACCTTCGTTCTATCCATTTAACTATGGGAGCGAGGCTTTTCACCAAACGAGTTCATACAGTTTCCTAACTCAATAATAATACCTTTACATCAAAATACGAAAGAAATACTATTGCAATGTAATCTTTTCGTTTAGTAAATCCAAAAAGATTCTCTTGAAATAATTATTCAACTGCAAAGTTAAACATTAATTATTAAAATCCCAACCGCAAACGTTTTTTTTTGATTGTCAATTTCAATAGATACGAATAAAAATGATGTTGATCTCTTTTTCAGGTGATTTAAAGATGCGAATAGCGTTTCTCAAAGGATCTATCACCTTAAATCTGCCCCCAATTAAAGACTATATCCCAACTCTGCTACATGCTTTTTCATTGCCTCATCGTTGCATTTTCCCGTAATAAGTTGCCCTTCTGAAGACATAAACCACAACTCTGGATTGGCTTTTAAGGCGATATCGAGGTCGTGAGTGGATAGAATCACGATTTTATTGTATTCCTTTGCCAATCTATTGAGCTGTTGCATCAATTCCACTTTACTTGGATAATCTAAGAAAGCACTTGGCTCATCTAACAGCATTAGCGGTGTTTCTTGAGCCATAGCCTTTGCTATAAAGGCTTTTTGACGCTCTCCATCGCTCAACATCTGCACCTTTTTCTCTCTTAAATGCTCGATGTTTAAGAGCGAAATAGCCTGATTTACCATTTCGATATCATGCTGATTCAATCGTCCAAAGAACCCAGTATGAGGCAATCTGCCCAACGAAACCAACTCAAAAACGCTCATTTCGCCCGTGTCTACCTTGTCGGTTAGCACCACACTCACCAACTTCGACAGCTCACTTGCAGTGTAGTTGCCCACCAATTGGCCGTTTATCAACACCTCTCCCGCCACAGGTGCAATGAAACCAGCCAGCGTTCGCAACAGAGTTGTTTTGCCAACGCCGTTCTTTCCAATCAAACAAATCAGCTCATTGCGGGCTATCTCCACATCAAAAGCACATTGGTTCATTGCCCTTTGCTTTCCTTTCGAGGTATAACCCACCTGCAATTGGTTCAGTTTTAGTTCTATCATCACTACAAAGATACGTCTTTCGTTGTTTTAATGCACTGCTTCGTTCAAAAAAGTAATGAAAAATAAATCGTCAATTGCTTTTTTTCTTATCTTTGTGCATCATGATAAGACAAGATTATTTTATTCGATTAGTAAAAGAATTTGCGGCTGCTTTGCAACGAGCTATGGCAGAAAAAGAGTATGACAAGCGACGAGAAGCCATCAAAGACCTATACACTCAGTTCGTGGGAGACTATCAGTTCTATCACACTGCCACCATTGATGAGGTGATGAAAGAGGCTGAAAGCTTTCCAGAAGAAGAGCGTTTGATGAAGTTAGAGATGCTTGCTGAGTTGTATTTTGCCGAAGCAGACTACCTTTCTAACCCCTTTAAAGAAGTGATTTTGAATAAAGCTTATAGCCTATATCTATTCATTGATAAATATAGTAACGACTACTCTATCGACAGAAAGCATAAGCTCGAAACCTTAAAAGAGCTACTTCCCTAACAAACCGCTTTCTTTCACAAACACAAATGTTTGGTTTCCGTCCCAATCCTCATGCTCAATTAGTTTTGCATTAGCAGGAATTTGAGGCGCATGGGTGCCATTTCCCACCGTGAAAGGAGCCGTTTCTATATGTATTTCGTCCCATAAGTCGGCCTCAATAAACGAGTTATGGGTTTTTAATCCACCTTCAACCATTAGCGATTGAATATTTTCTGCGTGCAAAGACGATAGCAGTTCTTTGAGAGTTGTTTTGCTCGACAACACCACTTTCTTTGGATCTTGCCCACTCCAATGGCGCACATTCAATCTTGGACGTTCCTTTTTCTCTGTATTATTGCCCACAAGTATGGCGTCACTCTCGGCTCTTAGCTTGTGAACCAACATCGAAGTAAAAGGAATAGAAATAGCCGTTGCCTCACCATCACAATCGATAAAGCCATCGAGAGTTTGCGCCCATTTCAATATAATGTATGGACGTTGATGTGTGTTCGATGTGATAAAGAAGCGATTTAAGAACAAACATTCTTTTTCTAACACGCCCACAAGCACCTTAACACCTGCTTTTCGCAAGCGTTCTATGCCCCTTCCTCTCACCTCCGAATAAGGATCTACACAGCCCACAACCACCTTTTTTACCCCTTTAGAGATGATTAAGTCGGCACAAGGCGGTGTTTTTCCGAAGTGAGAGCAAGGCTCTAAGTTCACATACAGCGTGGCTTTGGGCAAAAGATGCTCGTCTTTGGCATCTACCGACGCAAATGCATTGACCTCTGCATGCGCCTTTCCATACTCAATGTGATAACCCTCGCCTATAATTCTGCCATCAACAACAATCACCGAGCCCACCATTGGGTTGGGTTTAGCACCTTCTTTACCATTCAAAGCCAAGTCTATACAACGTTGCATGTAGCGTTCATGTGTCGCATTGGTTGTCTCACTGCGTTCTAACTGGGGCTGTTCGGGGTTGTTTACTTTGTTTTCTTGCATAATTTTATTACTTTTGCAACATGGCATATTACACGGAGTTATGGCGCCAACTGGTGCCTTTATATGGCGAAAACGAGGCGAAAGCTATTGCGAAACTGGTGTTCGAGGTGGCTTTTAACCTGTCTTTCACCGATATATTGTGCAACAAAGATACACAATTATCTAAAGAACAACAGCATAAGCTACAAAAAATAACAGAGCAATTGCTATTGGGCGAGCCTGTGCAATATGTGCTTCAACAAGCGTGGTTTGCTGGTTCTTGGTTCAAAGTGCATAGCGGTGTGCTCATTCCTCGACCCGAAACAGAAGACCTTTGTTATTGGATTGCCGAACAACCCACTCTTTCTTCGCTTTCAAACCCCAAGATATTAGATATCGGAACTGGCTCTGGTTGCATCGCCATCACCCTCTCTCTGCTCATTAAAAATGCTCAAACAACGGCTTGGGACATTGCTCCTGAAGCCCTATCACTGGCAAAAGAGAATGCAAAGGCGATGAATGTGTCGATCGAGGTAGTAGAGCAAGATGCCTTAAATGCGCCTTGCGACAACGAGAAATGGGATATTATTGTGAGCAATCCGCCTTATATCACACCGCAAGAGCAAAGCGAAATGGAGGCGAACGTGTTGCAGTTTGAACCCAATTGCGCCCTCTTTGTGCCTGAAGACAATCCGCTCATCTTCTATAAAGCCATCACCCACTATGCACAAAAGGCATTGGTGCAGGGCGGAACCTTATTCTTTGAAATCAATCCGCTCTTTGTTTCTGAAATGAAGAGCCTTCTTGCCGAGTCGGGATTCACTGATATTGAGGTGCTTATCGACCGCTTTGGAAAAGAAAGACATGTGAAAGGAGTGAAGAAATGACTGAATTAACTGAAAAAGAGATTATTAAAAAACTTGCAACGGCATGCGTTAAACGTGAATATTGCACCCAAGACATGCAAAAGAAAATGCGCCTTTGGGGTGTAGATGCCGACACACAAGCCTCTGTTTTGGCTTATCTCACCAAAAATAAATATGTTGATAACGCCCGTTATGCTCGTGCTTTTGTTAACGACAAGGCTCGATATAACAAGTGGGGACGCAAAAAAATTGACTATTCGTTGCGCTTAAAGGGTATCGACTATGCGCTCTATGCCGACCTATTAGACGAGATTGAAGACGATGATTATCGTGAAACACTACTTCAAATACTCAAAACCAAACGCAAACAAATTAAAGATACCGACGAATATAAGGTGCGCAACAAACTCATTCGCTTTGCTCTTGGACGTGGCTTTACGATGGATCAAACGCTCAAAGCATTGAAAGAAATGGGACAAGAGGTCGACGATATTTTTTAGGTCGATTGTCTTCCCATTCTAAAAGCACCCCTATCAACATTCAAAAGCGTTGCTATTACCTACTAATAGCAACGCTTTTATTGTTCAATGTCAATGCTCTTGCTCGCCCATCTCTGCATTGCCCTGTAACAAAGGCTTTCGGTGTGTATAACAAAGACCTAACAAGAAGACACGAAAAAGCCAGCGAGCCCACTCTTTTTATATATCAAGAGTGGTTCACTGGCTATCCTATTATATTTGAAAAAACTATTCTTTTCGACTTATTTTGTTAACAACGAAGGTGTTGTTTTTGGTATAAAGTCGTTTGTTGAGTTGTTAGTATCAACATACTTACCATTCTCCATTCTACGAATAACTGCTGTTCCGTAAGCTGTTTTGTCCTTTAATGCCTCAAGACAGTAGGTAAATCCAGCATCAAGTTTTGGAGAAACGAGATTCCATTTATATTCATTCTTCATACCAAGGTTCACTGCATCGATAATCCAAGAGTTAGGAATGAGATATCCTTTCTTTGTCATATCTTTCATAAAGTCCTTGAATTTAAATGTATAAACAGCATCATACTGATAATCCTTCATATAAGCTTCTTTGCTAACAGGTATTCTTCCCAACGCATAAGTTTCTACACCACCACTATGAAGTATTGATATTGTTGCTGATTCCTTAAACCAAGTTTCAAGATTTGGAGCGGTATTATCATTATCTTTTATTGTTGGATGATTGACAATATCGTACATTTCAAAATTAGCTTTAGTCAAATCTGGACCATGAGGCACAACTTTCGAGTGGTCTTCTGCATTCAAAGCAAGTACAATACTCTTGCCTGCAGCCACTGGAACGTCTTTACCTGTGCCAGGAATCATATATAATGACCCTGCAAGCATGCTATGATTGCGGAAATCTTGCTTGTAATCGTGTTTTAAACTACTTACATCTGCACTTTGTATAAACACCAAACTGTCGGCATAAAGTGTCTTATCGCTATTATTTGTTATAATAACATACTGACCATAGATATAAGGTTTGCCCTCAGTTGTAAGCATTTGGGTAACGAAAACCTCAGAAATAACAAAGCCTTCTGTGGTATTATACACCTCAGGAAGTAGTGTAATCTTGTTAGTTGCTATGTTTTCGCTTATTCCAATGTTGTGTTGTTCAGCACGAACTCGTGTTTCTAAGGTTTTGTTATCGAACTTGTAAGTTGCTTTTGCAGTCATCTCAACATTGTATGAGCCTATATTTAAAGTTACATCAGCTACATATTGTTTTTCTTTTAGTGTAAAAGTTTTCACAACAGTCTTTTCTCCTGTTTGCATATTTACAAGAGTTAGCTCAATGTTTTGTAAGGCTCCATCAGTTAAATCTGCTGGAACATTCACTGCAAAAGTGGCTTTCGACTGAGAACTTACAGTATCATCTCCAGAACAAGCCACAAACATTGTTGAGCAACCAACGATGAACAACAATGCCATTAAAATTTTCTTTGTCATGATTTGTTTGTTTGTTTTTGTTTAATTGATATTATTGTATATTATAATTCTCTATAATCTCACACCTGCTTTGAGCATAATTGCCGATTGATATGCCTTTTGCGAACTGCGAAGGAACGAGCCTTCGAGCTGTAAGAACAAAGCATATCCGCCCTTTTTCAAAGCATAATTGGCTTCAACCGATGCGCTAACACCCATATAATTGGCAGCTGCAAAACGATGATTGTGTTGCACATAGCTGGTGAATGCAGGTGTCATAATTCCGAAAGGCATGGTGATTTGCTTTTTAAGATTGTGCCAATAGCGAGCAGAAAGCTGTGTGTTGAGCGTTAATTGCTTTGTGGCAGGAATAAAAACCTGACCCTTTAACTCACTATTCCACATGGTATAAGCTGTTTTTCGCTCTGGATAAGCATAATAAGACCTCACAGAATGAATTCCACTTACTAACGAAAGATAGTGTGGAAGGCGGTTGTTTCGACCTACAATAGCCGTTAGTTGGGCTTTAGAAACATATTGATGAAAGGTTGAAAAGGTGGCAATGATAGGATAATCGCCCTTTGCTCCGTCGCCAGGAACAGCCTCATCGCCCGTTGTTTTGGTAAAGTCGAAAGTGCCAAAAACATCATATTGCCATGCTCCCTCGTGTTTATAACCACCCGAAAGCATTATATTTTCTTTGTAAAGTTGTGTTATGGGCAACGAATTAAACTCGTTTGCAATGCGCTCATAGTGTCGTTTTGCAAGCGAAATGTCGCCATGCCAGCCCGTAGTTTCAGGTGCATCGAGAGTGAAACTCAAATCAACTCCACCACCTTGATAGAACGATCCAGTCTTTTTTCCACTGAAACGAGGTTGATAAGAGCCCAAACCTGTCATGAAATATTCGGGCGATTCGGTTGTTTCTTGATAGAAATCGATATTCACGGTTTGCTTATATACATTCACTCCAGCGTGCATTGCCACTCGATAATGATTGAAGAAACGAGCCAATCCCGCCTTGAGTTGAAGGTCAGAAACGATACTTCTCATGCGAGGGTCATAGTCTCTGTATTCTTGTTGCGCTCTAAATGCCATCTCTCCACCTGCATTCCAGTTGCCAAACTGAGCCGAATAGCCTCCCTTGAACCAATATTTTTCGAGTTGAGTGTTGCCTCCAATGCTATCGGCAATGATGTGCGGAGCAAGTAATTCGTAGTCGGAAATAGAGTGCCAACGTATTTCTTTTTGTTGAGAAGTGGTGTAAGAAGCCTCTCCCCATGCGCTACTAATGGGTGAAAGACGCAAGAATGTAGATGCAAAAAGGGTGTGACTATTGGCTCCTTTACCCTTTTCTAACACAAAAGCAGTGTTTTGTTGACTGAAAGAACCTTGATAGTTAAACTGCGTAAGGGTATGTTTATAAGCCATTCCGTGTATTGCTGGATTGGCAAGAGCACAATTCGAAGCAGGCGTCCACATGCTGTTATGCTCTACAATGGTGCTGTCTGGAGTTGCAGCGGTGATGCTGGTGGCAGACAACAACAAAGCGATGATGGTTAAAACGATGTGCTTTCTCATTAATCTATATAAAATAATGGCAGACTTTTTTTACTTATTGGAAATCCAGTTATCTGCAAAAAGTCTTTGTAAACCCTAAAACGTCGAATGCGTTGTTGTCCTTGTTGATTGGTAAAAGTAACCGTTCCTTGGGCAAAAACCTTATAAATTCCTTGCAAACACCTAATGTTGAGCTGTGTATTTTGTTGTTCGGTGGCATTCACAACCTCGTTAGTATTGAGGTTAGTGAGCGTTATTGCCACTTCCATTTTATTGACTTGAACCGAGTCGCCCGCATCAATTGTGATCTGTGCAGTGGTGAATAGCTCGTCTTGATCTTTGTGACACGATGTGAAGAACATGCCCGTTGCCACACAAGTTGCAACTATCAAGAACAAAAAGCTATGCAATTGACTTGCAAAAGCAATGTTTTTACCCTGCAATAGCAATGCTTTTATGCTCGAAAAGATATGCTTTTGTAGCTTCATAATTTTACATTTAATTCTAAACCAAAATAAGGATTGACGTGACGTCGAACGAGAATGGTTCCGTCTTTGTAGTCGGGTGTGTAGTCCCAAAGCTTATTACAGAACATAGCAACATTGAGTCTGTCTCTCAATAGCTTTTTAGTTACCTTAAAATTAAGATTCATACTGAAAGGAACGACATCTCTTTTATAATACGATTGATTGTAATCTCGTATCAACCAACGCAAGGTTACATCTTTTTCATCACCTTGTTGCCATTGATGCACATTGCCTTTGGCATCCATATAGCTGTCGGGAATATTGCTAAGAGGCTTTCGTTGCGATGCAGTGAACCACAAACACTGAGCCGAAATAGAGAAACCAAGCTTTAATCGAGGTATGTCTGTGTCGGCAGTAAAGTTGGTATTAGCCATTTCTGTGGTTAATCTATCGTTGTCTTTGTATATTCCTACGTGTCCAATTTGTCGGTTATTGAGTACGGCAGAGGGGCGAACCATCACCGATTGAGAGTTCTCATAGGTTGTTCTAAACCACGCTCCGTTAATGGTTAAACGTGTATGTATGTTCTCAAAGCGTTTGGTTGATAAGGTATATTCAATACCTTCTTTAAGTGTTCTACTACCATTTGAGGTGCGGTCTCGTGCGAATAGCTCACTCACAATGGTGTAAGGCAAACTTTCGAGCGATGGAGGTGCGGTTAAAGTGTTGGCATTAATGCCCGTAGTATTATATTCTTTATAGCTATAAGGGGCATAAATGGGTACAGAACGGAATCCTGATGTCATGTTTTCTCTAAACAATGTAATCGAAAAACGATAGCCATCGTAATTCACATCACTGCTCACTTCCCACTTAAAGTTGCGTGCTGGCTTCAAATCTTTATTCACTCTGTCGATAACATAAGTGCGAATATTGATGCGACGATAGTCTTGGTTGCTATGAGAATAGTTCAATTGAGTGATATCTAAGTAGCCATTTTCAGGATAAAGCTGATCTATTGTAGGATTCTTGGTGTGCGATCCGATACCAAAGGCAAGACGCACACTACCGAGCTTGTTGGCTATTTTGAAGCGAGGAAACGTCCAACCAGCGTTAAAACGAATGTCGGGATAGAAATGTTGGGCTACAATATAACTGCGATCGATATTGAACATGCGTGAAAAACGAGCTCCTGCTACAATCTCAAGGCGATTTTTTGCAATGGGAAGTTTAATATTTTCTTCCATATACATTGCGAAAGTGTGATTGGCTGGGATATCTTTTAAGGCACGTTTGCGCAATGATGTGAGAGGATATAAAGGTTTCAAGGGATCGAATATCTGTCCTTCTCCATAGTTTTTATCCATATTCCAATCTGCACCTAACAGCAAACTATTATTCCATTTCACAACAGGCACACTTAAAGTGGTGTTTACTTTTACAAAGAAGTTAAAGGGTTTGCCATCTACTTTCTGTGTTGCAGTGTATTTATAAGGCAGCAAATAGGCATCATTTTCGCTATCTTCTGTTGTAAAGACAGCAGGTGTGGTGCGATGAAGGTGTATAAATCGGGTGCGTTCTGTTGTATTTTGTTGGTAAGACGACGCTAAAGTGGCAGTAAAACCACGCCACCAGCCCATTTCTTTGGCTTTGATTGAATACGAACTGCTTATTGCAAAGCGATTAAAACGAGTGCGGAAGGTTTCTTCATTGCCGTAGTTTAGCTCTGGATCGCTCTTCACTCCATCAAAAGAGCCGCCATAATCGAAGTTCAATTTAAAGTCGGATAAGGTCTTTTCGTTGCTCCATTTGCGTCCAGAACGAGCCGAAACGCCCAATCGTTTGTATGTTTCGAGCTTATTTCGAGGGTCGGTTTTTGAGTCAAGAAAATCGGTACTTAAATTCAAGGTCCATCTGTTTGCCCACTCAAAGCCTTTTGCAAGATAGAAAAGTTTACTGCCCATGTCGGCTTTAAGACGTGCTTCAAGAGCATTTCCACCACGCTTTCGTTCTATTTTTACAAGTCCACTGGTTAAATCTCCATACTCAACAGAAGGTATTCCACGCACAATTTCCACCTTTTCGATATCGTCTGTAGAGATCGTTCGCATGTCAACACCTTCGTTTACATTCTCTCTTGCATTAATAAGTGTCTCCCATGCGCCCTTTAATTGTTGCATATTGGCATTTGTACTGATAGGTGCTCCATCGATAACAAAGCTTGTTCCTAACGAAGATGTGGCATATTGACTGTTCGAAGGGGGTATTGCTTCACGCAAACGAATTTGATTTGGGGTGCTTAAACGTGGGTCTTTAGATCGTCCACCCGGTAAAAGTTCGAGCAAATCGCTAAAACTTGAGGGTTGAAGATGCTCCATTGCGTGACGCTGAATGACTGATGCTGCACCTAAAGACTTACTTTCTTGAGCCGTAACAACAACCTCGCCCACTTTCGCTATCGTGGACATTAAACGATAAGTGGCATTATTTTGAGCTTTAGCTGTTAGCTTTTTAAAACCTAAAAAAGAAATTGTGATGTTCTTTCCAGTGGCATTACTGATAGTGAAACGACCTGTATTATCAGTAAAAGCTACTGCTGTTTTATTTCCTTGAATGGTGATACTTGCCCCAACTATAGGCTGATTAGTTTCCTGTTCGACAACAATTGCTGTAATAGTGTTTTGTGCTTTTACGATAACAGATAATCCACTTAATAACAATATAAGATATACTTTAATACAATTCATTAGTTATTAACCTTAATGAAAGTGCAAAGTTCTATATTATACCTATATCACACAATACCTATAAATAGGTATTTTAGTTCAAAGAAGAATGTTATAAATATACCATTATTATGCAAACCGCACTGAACTAAAACAATTTAGATTAAAAGAATATATTTAATTAAATTTTCAAATTGTTTGATATTTATAATTTTTTCTTTATATTTGCAACACAATAACATTTCTACTCTACTAAAAGATGTTATCATTGAGAGTATTATTTTTATCTATTTCAAACCACAAAAAGTTAAATGTCAATGAAGAAAGAACTGAATTTTTATTTTATTGGTTTATTATTATCTGTGCTTTGTTTAAGTTCTTGCTCGGATAATGATACTTATTCGCCAGAATTTAAGTTAGCGTTATCAGCGGATACACTTAGTTTACAAGAAGGAGATGTTGCCGAATTGAATGTAAAAGGACTTCCCAAAGGTGCAAAAACTCAATGGAGCAACAGCAACAACAATGTGATTACGGTTAACAATGGCTTTATCACTGCCTTAAAAGAGGGTTCATCTGTAGTAGAATTAGCAGCCCAAATAGGCAGTGCAAGCGGTAGAACAAAGTGTTTAGTGGTGGTATCTATACGTGATAAAAAGAGTGCAATTATATTTAAAGACGCTAATCTTAAAAAACTTATTTTAGCGAAATATCCTGCAATAGACCTTGATAAGGATGGAGAAATATCTGCTCTTGAGGCTGAAAAGCTTACCAAACTCGACCTATCTCTAGAAGATAAGAGCACAGCTCCTGCTACTTCGGTAGTGAGAAGAATTGATGGTTTGCAATATTTCAAGAACCTTACTACCCTAAATCTACGTCGTCAAAGTGTCACTAATGTTGATATTGTGAGCCAACTCACTAAGTTAGACACCCTAAACCTTGGCGAAAACGATTTTGAAACCATCGACTTAAAGCCTCTAACTCAACTAAAAGACTTGCGTTTGTATAAAAATGGACGCTTAAGAAAACTTGATTTAAGTGCAAACACTGCGCTCGAGCAACTTTATTTACAAGGAACTTCATTAGAAGAACTTGATTTAACAGGACTAAACAACCTCGTTAACGTTGCAGCTAACAATTGTGTTTTAACTCATCTAGTTTGCTCTAACCTTCCTAAACTTGAGAGATTGGAAGTGTTCAGAAATAAACTAAGCGAGCTAACACTCTCTAACTTGCCTGCATTGCGTGAGGTTCACGCTAACAACAACGGAATCAACGAATTGAAATTAAACAACCTACCTGCTCTACAAAGATTAAATTTATATAGCAATTTCATCTCTTCGTTCTCTGCCGAGCTTCCTAATTTGATGTTTTTGTTTATTTTCGACAATCTTTTAACAAGTGTAGATTTCTCTAAAACACCTCTTCTTTTAGAGTGTATGATTGGAGATAACAAACTTAAAGAACTTAATTTTAGTAGCAATAACCATTTAAGAACAATAGATGCAACTAACAATCCATTGTTAGAAACTATCAACTTAAAAAATGGTTACTATGATGAAGAAGCTGAATATAACATTATTTCGGGCAACACTGCACTTAAAAGCATTAAGGTTGATGCTGGAGCTGAAGAAGCATTGGTGAAGAAATTATATGGAATTAGTGCTAATGTGAATGTTACAAGCGAATAATTTAACTCTGAATGTCGTTTGCCAAAGATGCTAACGACACTGACAAAAGAAAAGAGATGAAGTGCTTAAAACACCTCATCTCTTTTTTATTTTATCTCAAATTGCTTTCCCTTTGCTCAACAACTTGTTCTCCTTTTGTTAGAACAGCTGTTTTTCTCGTTTTGAAAAGCAATGTTATTACCGCTTAAAAGCATTGCTTTTGCCCCTTAAAAGCATTGACATTAGCACCTAAAAAGATTGCTTTTGAACAACACCTATTTCAACTTTTCTCAACACTTCTTTGGTTTTTGCGCAATGTTTCTTTCAACTTTGAGCAATACCCACCTTGCCATTGGCAAGCAAAAGAAGTAAAGGAGGTTTGTTATTTCTTTCTTCCAAAGTCGGCAGGAACCTCTCCCCACTGTGCAGTTTCCCACTTTCTCACCTCAGCATGGTGTGGATTTGCCCTCAACCAGCTCTCTGCTCGTGCAATAATATCAAACAAAAGAGCTGTTTTTTCGTTGCGTTCGAGCTTTGTTTTGCACTGCATTTTCTTCACCCAAAGAATGGCGTTGTAGCTGTCGGAATAAACAATTTTGCCCTGTTCTTTGTTCTTTTCGATGAGAGCCAATGCGTGAACGATAGCCAAGAACTCGCCTATATTGTTGGTTCCGTGCATGGGTCCAAACTTAAAAGCAACGGCTCCTGTTGCAAGGTCGATGCCTTGATATTCCATCGGACCTGGATTTCCACTGCATGCAGCATCAACAGCCACCGCATTGGCACTTACTTCGAGTGGAAGAGGCAACACAGTGTCGTGGCGATAGTCGGGCGGATTGTGCATAAACTAGGTGATTTGAGGTTGGGAAAGAGGGTAAATAAAAGGGGATTACATACGCTCTGGAACCTCGATTCCAAGTAGACGCATACCGTTTTTAATAACTTTTGCCACGCTTTTAGCAAGTACTAAGCGCACCATTTTCTTGTTATTGTCTGCCTCACCCAATATAGTGTAATCGTGATAGAATTGATTAAACTCTTTAGTTAGCTCGTAACAATAGTTGGCAATGCCACTTGGCGAATAGTCTTTACCAGCTTGTTGCACTGCCATTTCATATTCGCTTAGCTTTTGAATCAACGCTGTTTCTTTCTCATTCAATGGTGCATCTTCGGCAAGTGTTGCAGGAATGGCGATGTTTTCGGCGTTAGCCTTGCGCAAAATACTGCAAATACGAGCGTGAGTGTATTGAATAAATGGACCAGTGTTGCCGTTAAAGTCGATACTTTCTTCTGGATTAAAGAGCATGTTTTTGCGTGCATCGACCTTCAAAATGAAGTATTTCAACGCTCCTAAGCCCACAATACGAGCAATTTCGGCACGTTCTTCTTCGCTCATGTCTTTTAGTTTGTCTGCCTTGTCGCTAGCTTCTTTGGCGTCGTTAATCATCTCTACCATCAATTCGTCAGCGTCAACAACAGTTCCTTCACGGCTTTTCATTTTGCCATTAGGCAACTCTACCATTCCATAAGAGAAGTGAACGAGGTCTTTTCCCCAGCTAAATCCAAGTCGATCGAGCAATATTGAAAGTACTTGGAAGTGATAATTCTGTTCATTTCCAACGACATAGATCATCTTATCGATTGGAAATTCTTTGAAACGCAAGTCTGCTGTACCGATATCTTGGGTCATATACACGCTAGTTCCATCAGAACGGAGGAGCAATTTTTGGTCGAGTCCTTCGTTAGAGAGGTCTGCCCACACGCTATTATCATCTTTTCTGAAGAACAAACCCTTAGCAAGTCCTTCTTCAACTTTGCCTTTTCCTTCGAGATAAGTGTCTGATTCGTAGTAGATCTTATCGAAACTTACGCCCATTTTCTTGTATGTTTCGTCGAAACCAGCATACACCCAGTTGTTCATCATGCTCCAAAGCGAGCGCACTTCGGGGTCGTTTTGTTCCCATTTAACAAGCATTTGGCGAGCTTCTTTAATCAAAGGAGCTTCTTCTTTTGCCTGTTCTGCTGCCTGTTCTTCGGTTAATCCCTCAGCGATATATTGTTTTTGAAGTTCTTTGCACTCTTCTTTATAGTGTTTATCGAATGCCACATAGCAGTCGCCCACTAAGTGATCGCCCTTCTTTCCGCTTGTTTCTGGAGTTTCTCCATTGCCCCATTTTTGCCAAGCAAGCATCGATTTGCAGATGTGAATACCTCTATCATTAACGATATTGGTCTTTACTACCTTGTTACCATTTGCCTGCATGATTTGCGAAAGCGACCAACCTAAAAGATTATTTCGCACATGTCCTAAGTGAAGAGGTTTGTTGGTGTTGGGCGAAGAGTATTCGATCATTACAAGAGGAGAGTCGTTTTGAACAGCTTTTTCACCAAAATGCTCTTCGGTTGCAATGGTGTTGAGTTGGCTAACCCATGCTTGTGGGGCAACAACAAAATTTAAAAAGCCCTTCACCACATTGAAACCACTAACCAAATTGCTACAATGCTGTGCCACAAAGTCACCAATTTCTTGTGCTGTGTCTTCTGGTTTCTTCTTCGAAAGCTTTACAAAGGGAAACACCACAAGGGTTAAATGACCTTCAAAAGTACTTTTAGTCTTTTGTAACTGCACTTGTTCTACAGGCACTTCTTGTCCGTATAACTCTTTCACTGCACGTAGAATGCTACTGCATATTTGCTCTTCAAATTTCATTGTTATGTGCTTTTTTATTATTCTTTTAGGCAACAAAGTTACTAAAAAAAAGTAAATGAGTGCCTTTTCATATACTATAATGTGTAACTTTGCCCACAATCAATTGTTTTAGAGAATGAGAAAACCATTTAAAAAGATAACCGTTGCATGCGTTTCGATGCTTTTATTGTTGCTTGTTGCAAGCTCTTTTTTTATGACCAACTATGCTTTGAAAGCCAATTCGAACAGAGCTGAACAGCAACAAGATGCATGGAAGATGATGAGTGAGCGTTATCCCGACCTAAAATGGTGGTTCGACAGCGTTCGACAACATCAACTTTTGCACGACACCACTATCGAAATGCCCTCTAAATATCGTGTTCACGCCTACTATATGCGTGCCCCAAAACCCACAATAAACACCGCCATTGTGGTGCATGGCTACAAAGAAAACGCCCTTAAAATGCTTCATTTGGCAAAGATGTATAGCGACTGGGGCTATAATGTGATGTTGCCCGACCTTTATGCGCACGGCTTGAGCGAGGGAGAATACATACAAATGGGGTGGAAAGACCGATTAGATGTGATGCGTTGGAGCGAGGTTGCTAATGATTTGTTCCGCTCGTCGACCACCAACACACGACAAGTGTTGCACGGAGTGTCGATGGGTGCTGCCACGGTGATGTGCGTTTCGGGCGAAAAGACACCCTCTTACGTTCGATGTTTCGTAGAAGATTGTGGCTATACCGATGTTTGGAGCGAGTTTAAAAGCGAGTTAAAGAATCAATTTTCGCTGCCTGCTTTCCCCTTACTCTATACTTCGAGCTGGCTAAGCGAACTGCGTTGGGGTTGGAATTTCAAAGAGGCATCACCCCTCGAAGCGGTGAAAAGAAGCACAAAGCCCATGTTATTTATTCATGGTGGCAACGATAGTTTTGTGCCAACGCCTATGGTTTACGAGCTATACAAGGCGAAGAAGGGCGTTAAAAAGCTGTTGGTGGTGCCCAATGCCACGCACGCTCGTAGCTTTGCGGTTGCCAATAACGACTATAAAAACACGGTGAAGCAGTTTATTGAGGAACAGAATTGATTTGAGAAGAATCCAATTTCGATTTATGAAGAGCCAATTTTTTGATTTGAAAAAATCCATTTTTGGTTTGAAAAGAGTCAGTTTTCGATTTGAGAAAGAGTCAAATTTCGACGTTAAAAGCTGATTCTCGACTTACGAAAAAGCAGTTTTCTACTTTTTGAAAAAGCTCAAGAAGGCACTCTGCTGGCTCTCTTTTCATCTCACGTATCTCGCTCTTGCTCCACGAACCCTATCAACCAGAATACCACTCTCATAACACTTTGAACAACAATCAATTGCAGTTGTTCTAAAATCTCAATGCTTTTAGTTTGCAATAAGCATAATTTTACACCTCAATAGCAACGCTTTTGCCCACCATTGTCAATGCTTTTGATGAGCGGAAGAAAAGAGATAGAGAAACAAGGAGACAAAGTAAGGAAATAAAAAAGAAGTCGCCCTCTACAAAATAGAGGACGACTTTTATTAATTAGAGTTCGATAATAATAGCGCAAGACAATGCGCTGATTGTCTTTTATCGCTGATTTTTACTTTGAAAAAGTCAACAACTATGCCTCGAAACCGAGGTTTAATCTACTGCTTCGCCTAACAATGTGGCACTGGTAGAGCTGGTTATCTTCACCATTACACGCTCTCCAATGTGGTGATTGCCCTTGTCGAACACCACCATCTTATTCTGTTCGGTGCGTCCGCACAATTGTTCTCGGCTTCGTTTACTTGGTCCTTCAACCAAAACTTCAAACACCTTGCCTTCGTCTTTCTTATTAGAAATAGCCGAAAGTTGGGTTTGTAGCTGAATCATCTCGTTCAAACGGCGTAGCTTAACCTCTTCAGATATGTTGTCGGGAAGGTGCTTTGATGCGTAAGTTCCTGGTCGTTCGCTGTATTTAAACATGAAAGACGAGTCGTAACCCACTGTTTTCATCAACTCAAGCGACATCTGATGGTCTTCTTCTTCTTCGCCATGATAACCCACAAAGATGTCGGTTGAAATGCCACAATCGGGAATTATTTCCTTAATAGCCTTCACTCTGTCAAGATACCACGCAACAGTGTATTTGCGGTTCATCAACTTTAATACTTTATCGCTACCACTTTGCACAGGAAGGTGAATGTGTTTGCACACGTTTGGCTCCTCTGCAATAACACGAAGGGTGTCGTCGCTCATGTCTTTTGGGTGCGAAGTGCTGAAACGAATGCGCATGGTTGGCACTTCACGAGCCACTAATCGCAACAGATCAGGGAAGCTTGTCACTTCTCCAGTCACTTCATTTTCGAATGAATAACTATTGACGTTTTGTCCGAGTAGGGTCACTTCCCGATATCCTTGCTTACAAAGATCACGCACTTCTGCTAGCACACTCTCAACATCTCTTGATCTTTCACGACCTCTTGTGTAAGGAACGATGCAATAATGACAAAAGTTATCGCAACCACGCATAATGCTAACAAACCCTCCTATCTTGCTCAATGCAATACGTTGGGGCACAATGTCTTTGTAAGTTTCTGTTTTCGAGAGTTCTATATCAATTGCTTTACTGCCTGTTTCAGCCTGCGCAATCATATCGGGAAGATTGAGATACGAGTCGGGTCCTGCAACAAGATCAGCGTGATGGTTATTGATTAAATCATCTTTCACACGTTCTGCCATACATCCAAGCACACCAAGAATGAGCTTTCTACCTTTCTTTTGCTCTGCATGTAGGGTGTCTAAGCGGTTGTAAATCTTGTTTTCTGCATTCTCACGAACACTACATGTGTTCATAAAAATAGCGTCTGCTTCGGCTTCATTGTCGCACATTTCGTATCCAGCCATCTGCATTACCGATGCAACTACTTCACTATCTGCCACGTTCATCTGGCATCCATAAGTCTCTATAAAGAGTTTTTTCATTTCTTTTTACCTAATATTACAGCGTACAAAGTTAATAATTTATTTTTAAAGATATATTTTTATACCTAAATGTTGAATGTTCTTCGATAAATAATTGTATCTTTGCACACATATAATAATAGATTTTTTAATTCAATCATTAATAAAATAATTAGCTATGTTAATTGAAAAAGTTCACGCAAGAGAAATTCTTGACTCAAGAGGTAACCCTACTGTAGAGGTTGAAGTTACATTGGAATGTGGTATTAAAGGACGTGCAAGCGTTCCATCTGGTGCATCAACAGGTGAAAATGAAGCATTAGAGCTACGTGATGGTGATAAAGCTCGCTACGGTGGTAAGGGTGTTTTGAAAGCAGTTGAGAACGTTAACACAATTATAGCTCCTGCTTTGGAAGGTCTAGACGTTCGTGATCAACGTGGTATCGACCATTTAATGCTAGAGTTAGACGGCACTCCTACAAAGAGTAAGCTAGGTGCTAACGCTATTCTTGGTGTTTCTTTGGCAGTGGCTCAAACTGCAGCTGCAGCATTAGATATGCCTCTTTATCGTTATATTGGTGGTACAAACACTTACGTTTTACCAGTTCCTATGATGAATATCATCAATGGTGGTGCTCACTCTGACGCTCCTATTGCATTCCAAGAATTCATGATTCGCCCTGTAGGTGCAAGCAATGAGAAAGAAGCAATCCGCATGGGTGCAGAAGTATTCCACGCTTTAGCAAAGAATCTTAAGGCTCGTGGCTTGTCAACAGCTGTAGGAGATGAAGGTGGATTCGCACCTAACTTCGACGGAATTAAAGACGCTCTTGATACCATTATGAAGTCTATCAAGGACGCAGGATACGAACCTGGAAAGGATATTAAGATCGCAATGGACTGCGCAGCATCTGAGTTTGCTGTTGTAGAAAACGGTCAATACTTCTATGATTACAGCCACTTGAAGAACGGTGTTAAGAAAGATCCAGAAGGAAAGAAGCTTACTGCAGAAGAACAAATTGACTACTTAGAGCAACTTATCACAGAATATCCAATCGATTCAATCGAA
Source organism: Prevotella sp. oral taxon 299 str. F0039 (assembly GCF_000163055.2). GTDB lineage: Bacteria > Bacteroidota > Bacteroidia > Bacteroidales > Bacteroidaceae > Prevotella. The sequence continues at coordinate 1,240,302 of NC_022111.1, read as the reverse complement.
GATGGTCTTGATGAAAACGACTGGGAAAACTGGGTTAAGCTTACAAATAGAATCGGAGATCGCTGCCAATTAGTTGGTGATGACTTGTTCGTAACTAACGTTAAGTTCTTAGAAAAGGGTATTAAGCTTGGTGCTGGTAACGCAATTCTTATCAAGGTTAACCAAATTGGTTCATTAACTGAAACACTTGACGCTATCGAAATGGCTCATCGTCATGGCTATACAACTGTAACTTCACACCGTTCTGGTGAAACAGAAGATACAACTATCGCTGACATCGCTGTGGCTACAAACTCTGGACAAATCAAGACTGGTTCATTAAGTCGTACAGACCGTATGGCTAAGTACAACCAATTGATTCGCATCGAGGAAGAACTTGGCGCATCAGCTCGTTACGGTTACAAGAAATTGAGATAATCATTATTACGCAAGTAATAAGCAATTATATTCAACAAACAGAAGAGACATCTTGCAAAAGGTGTCTCTTTTTTATTTGCCGATAATCCTATAAATTAGTGAGATATAAGAAAAAAGCATTATCTTTGTATATAATACTCAGAATAACTATAAACAATCATCAATAAATAAACATGAAAGTAGCATTACTAGCAGCATCTCTTGCAGGTTCGTTGTTATGCCATGCGCAAACAAGAAATGAGATTTCACTAAAGAAATGGGATTTTTCTCGTGACAAAGTAAATTGGAAACAAGTTACTGTACCACACGACTGGGCTATTGATGGACCCTTTGATAAGAAGTGGGACATACAATATTTAGCGATTGTTCAAGACGGACAAGAGCGTCCTATCGAGCATACAGCTCGCTCTGGAGGTCTTCCTTGGATTGGAGAAGGCAGCTATAAAACCACATTTAATATAAAGAAAGGCACCAAACACGCCCAAATATACTTCGATGGTGCAATGAGTGAGCCTATAGTGAAGGTTAATGGCAAAGAAGTGGGACGTTGGATGTATGGCTATAACGCTTTCCGCCTCAACATTACACCTTATATTAAAGAAGGAGAAAACAATATTGAGGTGCATCTTAATAACCTTGAAGAGAGCAGTAGATGGTATCCTGGAGCTGGTTTGTATCGTCCTGTGAAGATTATCACTACCAATGAGAGCAGAATAGACGAGTGGGAAACTTACTTCAAAACCGTTTCTGCCAACCACCAAAAAGCTCTTTTAAAGGTAGACACACGCATAGAGGACGGCAATGCACTAAAGAATTTAACCACAAAGATTGAGTTATTAGACGCACAAGGTAAACTAGTAGCTTCTAATCAACAAAAAATCAACCAACAAGGAGCCGCAAGTTTCAACCTCGAAGTAACCAATCCACATCTTTGGGACATCGATACTCCTTATTTATATACCCTCAAAACAATTCTTTTAAAAGGCAAAAAAGCCATCGACCAAACCACAACTAAGGTCGGAATACGCACCCTTGACGTGAGCAAAGAATATGGTTTCCGCCTCAACGGCAAGAGTTTGAAATTCAAAGGCGTTTGTCTTCACCACGACTTAGGCGCATTAGGTGCAGCATTGAATAAAACTGCGGTGATTCGTCAAATCGAAATGATGAAGAAGATGGGTGTCAATGCCATTCGAACATCGCACAACATGCCTTCACAAATGCAGATGGACGTGTGCGACTCGTTAGGTATGATGGTGATGGCAGAGAGTTTCGACGCTTGGAAAGACCTTAAAGTGAAAAACGGCTATGGTCGTATTTACGACGAATGGTGGCGCAAAGACCTCGAAAACCTTATCAAAGGACACCGCAACCACCCATCTATCGTGATGTGGAGTATCGGTAATGAGATTCCTGAACAAAGCAAAAAAGAAGGCACTATGCGTGCTAAAGCCATGACAGAATATTGCCATTCGCTCGACTCAACACGCGCTGTAACCTGCGGAGTCGATGCACCTCAACAAGCAGTAGACTGCGGTTTCTACGATGCATTAGACGTTCCAGGCTTCAACTACCGCATACAACTCTACGAAAAGCTCATCGGCAAACTTCGTCAAGGATTCTTATTAGGTTCTGAAACCACATCAGCTGTAAGTAGCCGTGGCGTTTATAAGTTCCCAGTGACCATCGAAAAGATGAAAACTTACAACGATGGACAATGCAGTAGCTATGACACTGAATTCTGCGGATGGAGCAATTTACCCGATGACGACTTCGCAAAGATGGACGATTTACCTTATGATATGGGTATGTTTATATGGACTGGTCAAGATTATCTTGGCGAACCCACTCCTTATTACTCATATTGGCCATCAAGAAGTAGCTACTTTGGAGCCGTAGACCTTGCAGGATTGCCCAAAGATCGCTTCTATCTTTACAAGAGTGTGTGGAACAAAAAAGAACCAACACTTCACCTATTGCCTCACTGGAACTGGGAAGGTAGAGAAGGAGAAACCACTCCTGTGTATTGTTATACCAGCTATCCATCTGCCGAACTCTTTGTAAACGGCAAGAGCATGGGACGCATTCACAAGCAAGCTAACACTCAATTAGATCGCTATCGTTTGCGTTGGAACGACGTGAAGTATGCTCCAGGCGAAATTAAAGTTGTGGCTTACGACGAAAACGGAAAGCAAGTGGCTGAAAAAACCATTAGAACCGCAGGTCAACCAGCCGTTCTCGATATGAAAGAAGAACGCTCGGTTATTGCAAGTGACGGCGAAGACTTGGCTTACATCACTCTTTCTATGCTCGACAAAGACGGCAACGAGTGCCCAACAGCCAACCAATCTATCAGCTTCACCGTTGAGGGTGCAGGACAGTTTAAGGCTGCTTGCAATGGCGATGCTACCTCGTTAGAACCTTTCACACAACCAAGAATGAAGTTGTTTAGCGGCAAGTTGGTGCTCATCGTACAAAGCAACGGCAAGAAGGGCGACATCATTGTGAAAGCTAAAGCCGACAACGGAATTGAAAACAAATTGGTGCTCAAAGCTCAATAAAAAGTTATTATAAAATAAAAGGGGTGCTTTTGCATCGTAAAAGCAACGACATTACCCCTTAATAACACTGCTTTTGAAGTCTAAAAGCAATCCTTTTAAAGTATCACTCGTGCGCAAAGGCTCGGGTGATACTTTCTTTTTCTACCCAACCCACTTTCTTTTTCCATCTCACTCACTCTTCTTTCCTACCTCACCCACTTTCCTTTTCCACCTTACCAACTCTCACTTTCCACCTCACCCACTCTACTTTTCCATCTCATCCACTCTTCTTTTCTCACATCACCCACTTTCTTATCCCACCTTGCCCGCTCTCTTTCCCCACATAAAAGACCCCCTTTTTCATTTCTTTGCACCTCACCAAGAAGTCAAAGACTGACTATTATCAATCCGTAATACTTAATATACATTAATAAAATAGAGCCCTTCGAACGAAAACAAACTTTATTTTTTACCTTTGTAGAGAACAAGTTTAATCGTAATAACTAAAAAATAATGTTTACAAAAACACTTTCTACTTTAGCACTATGTATGTCTTTGCTCGGTGCTAACGCACAAGTGGCAGATTATAACGTAGTGCCACTACCCCAAAATGTAACCGCACAAAAAGGCAAGGCATTTGTCCTTACCCCACAAACCACTATTGTTTATAATGGAAACGATGAGGCGATGAAAGACAATGCCAATTTCCTTGCCGAATATATCCAAGTTATAACAGGCTTTAAACCAACTGTTTCTACACAGAAAGTGAAGGGAACCAACACCATTTTGTTGGCTCTTAACCCTAAAGTAGCAGGCAACGAAGCCTATACTCTTACTGTAAACGACAAGCAAGTGACCATCGCTGGCTCAACAGCAGCAGGTGTGTTCTATGGCGTTCAAACCCTTCGCAAGTCGCTTCCAATAAGCGAAACTAACCCTAAAACTCCACAAAATCTACAAGAAGTGAACCTTCCTGCAGTTCAAATCAGCGATAGCCCATTGTTTGGATATCGTGGAGTGATGCTCGATTGCAGTCGTCATTTCTTCTCAGTAGACTTCATTAAGCGTTATATCGACATTCTTGCGCTTCACAACGTCAACACCTTCCACTGGCATTTAAGCGACGACCAAGGTTGGAGAATTGAGATAAAGAAATATCCAAAGCTAACAGAAATAGGCTCAAAGCGTAGCGGAACTGTTGTAGGTCACAACTCTGACGTAGACGACAGCATTCCTTATGGTGGCTATTACACACAAGAAGAAGCTAAAGAAATTGTGAGATACGCTCAACAACGTCACATCACTATCATCCCAGAAATCGACCTTCCAGGTCACACTCGTGCACTTTTGGCAGCTTATCCTGAAATGGGTTGCACCCAAGGTCCATACGAAGTGGGTCACAACTGGGGTATATACTTTGATGTTTTGTGCCTAGGTAACGAAAAGATCTACCCTTTCCTACAAGATATTCTCGACGAACTTATCCCAATTTTCCCTGCTCCTTATTTCCATATCGGTGGCGACGAGGCTCCAACAACACGTTGGCAAAATTGCGATCGTTGCAAAGCTCTAGCACAAAAACAAGGTGTTAGCCCTAAACATCTACAAGGTGGCTTTACAAACAGATTGGAAAAATATATCAATAGCAAAGGAAAGAAAATCATTGGATGGGACGAAATTCTCGAAGGAGAAATCAATCCAAGTGCAACTATCATGAGTTGGACTGGCATTACACCTGGTATTAAAGCTGCAAAGGCTGGACACGACGTTATTTTCTCACCAGGCGAGTATGCTTATATCGACCACTATCAAACCAAAGAAATACACCAAGAGCCTAAAGCAATTGGCGGTTACTTGCCAGTTGAAAAAGTTTACAGCTACAATCCACTACCCGATACATTATCAGTAGAGGCTCGTAAGCACATCATTGGCGTGCAAGCCAACCTTTGGACCGAGTATGTTCCCTACGAAACTCAAGCAGAATACATGCTTCTTCCACGTGTTGCAGCACTTGCAGAGGTGCAATGGTTGCCTGTAAACAAGAAAAATTACGACGCATTCCACAAACGTTTAACCCGTTTAGCACGTCTATACGATCGCTACGGCTACACTTATGCACTTCACGCATGGCCCGAAAGATATAATCACCAACGTTCTGATTGGTAATCTTCAAGTATAACATTACTATAATATAATTTACATCTGCTGTTTCCTGCATATTTCTTTTAATAGCAAAGACAGCAGATGTTTTTTATTCCCCTTTTGCTTCCCTCTTAAAAGCATTGTTTTTCGCTCTCAAAAGCACCCATATTGGCATGCAAAAGCAGCTCTTTTTCATCGCAAAAGCATAGCTCCTGCTCTCCTCTAAAAAGTCCTTAACATCACAGCAACGAACATTGGGGGATAATCTATTCACTATCAATGTGTAAAAAGATAAAAAAAACTTCCTTAAAGGATAAAAAAAACACTTTATTATCAATATAAAATCGAAACAACTTAAAATCTTTTACGTATCTTTGTGCCCAATAAGAAGTATTCATTTCATATCGAAATAAATCATATAAATATATATATTTAAAAGTAAGATAATATATCATGATGTTTAAGCAACTCTTTGTGTCAGCATTGTTAATGGTTTCAACAGCTGCACAAGCACAACAACTTCCTAACATACCTGTTGATTCAAAGGTAAAAATAGGAAAATTGAGTAATGGATTAACCTATTACATCCGTCAAAACAATTGGCCCGAAAAGCGAGCAAGCTTCTATATCGCTCAAAAAGTGGGTTCATTGCAAGAAGAAGAAAGTCAAAGAGGACTTGCACACTTCCTCGAACACATGTGTTTTAATGGTACCGACAACTTTAAAGGCAACGACCTTATTCGCTATTGCGAGAGTCTTGGTGTTCAATTTGGTGCCGACCTTAATGCCTATACCTCAATAGACGAAACAGTTTACAACATTTCTAATGTTCCTACAACACGCCAAACAGCCCTCGACTCTTGTCTACTTATCTTGCGTGACTGGGCAACTGGTCTTACATTAGACCCTAAAGAAATCGACCAAGAACGTGGCGTTATTCACGAAGAATGGCGTTTGCGCACCAGTCCTGAAAGCAGAATGTTCGAAAGAAACTTACCTGCTTTATATCCAGGAAGCAAATATGGTCTTCGTTATCCTATCGGTTTGATGAGCGTTGTAGACAACTTTAAATACAAAGAGTTGCGTGACTACTACGAAAAATGGTATCACCCAGACAATCAAGGTATTATTGTTGTTGGAGATATTGATGTAGACCACACCGAAGCTATGATTAAAAAGCTTTTCGAAGGCATCAAAAATCCAGCCAACTTAACCCCTATCGTAAAAGAAAATGTGCCCGACAATAAAGAACCTATCGTTATTGTCGACAAGGATAAAGAGTGCCAAAGCAACTCTGTTATGATTTCTTTTAAGCACGAGCCTTATCCAGAAGCAGAGAAAAACAACATGATGTACACCATAACAGAAACCATTACATCGGCTGCTATGAGCATGTTGAACAATCGTTTAAGCGAAGCTACACTTAAACCAGAATGTCCTTATATTCAAGCAGGTGTAGAAGATGGAATGTATATCTTCTCTAAAACAAAAGATGCGCTAACAATCAACATCGTTCCTAAAGAACCATCACGCACCAACGAGGCAATTACTAACGTGATGAAAGAAGTTAGAAAGGCTGCAGAATTTGGTTTCACAGAATCTGAATTCGCTCGTTATATGGCAAATCTACAAAGCAGTCTCGACAATATGTACAGCGAAAGAGACAAACGTTCGAATGATGCTTTCTGTAAAGAATACTACAAAAATTTCCTTGGAAACGAGCCAATTCCTTCAATCGAAGACTATTATGGCATCATGAAACAAGTTCTTCCAAGTCTATCTGTAGCTGCAGCGAACGAATTGATGGCTGAATTGTTCCCAAAGAACAACGAGAATTTAGTGGCAGTGAGCTTCAACAACGAAAAAGAAGGCGTTGTTTATCCTACCAAAGAGGGTATTCTTGGTGCTATCAATGCTGCTCGTGAGGCTAAAATCGAAGCTTATGTAGACAATACAAAGAACGAACCACTTATAGCAAAAATGCCAAAAGCTGGTAAGATCGTTAAAGAACAAAAGAGCAAACAATTCGATTACACCACTCTTACATTGTCTAACGGTGTGAAAGTGATTTTGAAGAAAACCGATTACAAGAAAGATAAGGTATCGATGAGTGCTGAAGGATTCGGAGGTTCTTCTCTTTACGGTCCTCAAGACTACATCAATTTGAACAACTTCGATGGTGTTATCGGTATAAGTGGATTGGGTAAATTCACCAGTCTCGAACTAACTAAGGCACTTGCAGGTAAGATTGCTAATGCCGACTTGGGTATTTCTGGTAAATATACCAACATGTCTGGATCTGCAACACCTAAAGATCTTGAAACAATGTTCCAACTTGCATACCTCTATTTCACCAATATCACCAAAGACCAAAAGGCTTTCGACAGCATGATTAAGGGTCTTGAAGTGAACTTAAAGAATAGAGAATTGTCTTCAGACGTTGCCTTTGGCGATTCTATCTCAGCAACAGTATATGGTCATAACCCACGACTTAAACCACTATTGCTAGCAGATTTGAACAAGATCAACTACGATCGCATCCTACAAATCGCTAAAGAACGCACCGCAAACGCTGCTGGTTGGACCTTTACATTCATCGGTAACTTCGACGAAACAGCTATTCGCCAATACATCTGCCAATACATTGCATCGCTACCTGCTAAAGGTAAGATCCAAAAGGGACACAAAACAACATTTATGGTGAAGGGCGAAGTAACCAATAAGTTCACTCGCAAGATGGAAACTCCTAAGGCAACAGCCTACATGGTATGGCACAACGAATCGCTTCCATACTCTAACGAAAATGCAATTAAGATCGATATCGCTGGTCAAATCCTCGAAATGGTTTACTTAAACAAGATTCGTGAAGAGGCATCTGCAGCTTATTCAGTTCAAGCAGCAGGTCGTTCAGAATACTCTGAAGACTATCACAACTTCTCATTCGTGGGTTATTGCCCAATGAAACCAGAGAAACAACAAGAGGCTATCGACATTATGATGAAAGAACTTCCTGCTCTTGCAACAACTGTTGATGCGTCTATGCTCGACAAAGTGAAGAAGACTATGTTGAAGAACTACGACAATGCATTGAAAACTAACGGCTATTGGAGCAAGGTTATCTATATGAACCAACGCTATGGATTCGACATTCACAGCGATTATAGAAAACTTGTTGAAGCTCAAACACCTGAAACTATCAAGGCATTCGTTAAAGAATTCTTGAAGAGCAAGAACAGAATATCTGTTATTATGCTTCCACAAGCACAATAAGCAGTAGTTCATTCAACTCTAAAAAATATAAAGTGGCAACTTAACCTCATTGCAAAGGTTGGGTTGCCACTTTTCTTTTGCCTTATTCCATTGTCCCCTTTTAGTTATTCCATCTATCACTTTTATTTGCTCTATCTTTTCTTTTCACTTCTTCCTCACTTCTTTTTCATCTGCTCGCTTTGTCTTTTCACTCGCTCTGCCTGCCCTCTTACATTGCAGTCTCGTTGCCCATTTATTATCTCTTTCGCCTTTCTTTCAAATCCTCACACGCCCCTTGCACACTCATCTCTATTCGGTTGCAAAATAAAAGCTGTGCCTTTATCTCTCAATAACAATGCTATTGCCTCTCAATTTCAACGACTTTGCCGTGTAAAAGCAGTGACATTGCGCACTACCTATCTACAAAGGGATTTTAAGGGGATAGAGAATGAAAATGAGGGACAAAACAATTCGGTTCAAAAGAGATCATCTTTGGAGCAAAAAAAGAACTGCTTACACTTGCAATAAAGCAAATATAAGCAGTTTTTTATTGTTTTTCAGTTGTCTGTTTTCACGACTCTTTGGCTCAAATAGGAACCAGCGTGCGGTTAAGAAAGACTTTTATTTTGCACCGCTCTACCCCATTTAGCCCCTCAGTTACTAACAACCTCGATTCCTTTTATTAGAAAGGAAGGTCGTCGGCACTCTCCTCTTGTGATGCAGGTTGCACAGGTGGGAATGGTGCAGACGATGCAGTTGCTGTTGATTCTGGTTGTGCTGGTGCAACATAAGGAGCACCTGCGCCCATCACTCCCACAGAGTTTGGATCAACTAAACGCACATCAAAGGCTCTGATATTGTTGAACCAGCGACCATTATATTCGTGTGCATCGATGTCGAAAGACACTGTAACTTCTTGTCCAACTTGTATATTAAAACGTTCTAAGCGGTCTGCACCAAACACACCAAACACCATTTTGCGTGGGTATTGGTCGTGAGTTTCCACCACAAAGTCTTGACTTTTCCACTCACCTCTTGCAGAAGTACCGCTTCTTGGTTCAAGAGCTGCAATAATCTTTCCTTGTAAATCCATCTTATTTGTATTCTTTAAAAAATTTAATGCTTATTAATTTCAATAACTATTGAATTGCGAAATTAAGAAAATAGTTTCAATATATAAAACTTTTCCTTTGTTTTTTTGATGTTCAAGATGTTTTTAGTATTTTTGTAGAACATAGAAATTTAAGAAAAACAACATAAAAACATATAGCAATGAAATTCAAATTATCGAGCACTTCTCTCAATAATAGCCTTCAAACTCTTGCAAAAGTTATTGCAAGTAAGAACACTTTGCCTATTCTCGAATCGTTCTTATTCGAAGTAAACGACAATGTTCTCACCATAACAGGTAGTGATAACGAAAACGTTATGCGCACCACTTTGCCATTGTTAGAAAGTGATGGAGACGGAGTAATTGCCATTCCAAGTCGCACAACCCTTGATGTTGTGAAAGAATTGCCTGAACAACCACTTGCGTTCGATATCGATACAAATAATTTCAATGTTGAGGTTACTTATCAAAATGGTAAGTATAACTTCACAGCTCAAGACGGAACAGCCTATCCAAAGCCTGAAGGTGTGAGCGAAGGAACAAGTGTTATCACCATTCCTGCAAACATTTTGAACGCTAACATCACTCGGTCTATGTTTGCAGTTGGTAGCGACGACATGCGTCCTGTTATGAATGGACTCTACTTCGACCTACAAACTACGGGCTTATCTATCGTTGCAAGCGATGGACATAAATTGGTTCGCAACGTCATTAGCACCATAACAGGCGCAACACCAGCTGCTTTCATTCTTCCAAAGAAGCCCGCTACCCTTTTAAAGAACGTACTTCCAAAAGACAACAGCGATGTGGTTATTAAGTTTGGAACCAATTGTGCAGAGATAAACTTTGCAAGTGGAACACTCACTTGCCGTCTAATCGAAGGACGTTATCCTAATTATAGCTCTGTAATTCCAGAGAGCAACCCTAACCAAGTTACCATCGATCGTTTGTCATTGCTAGGTGCTTTGCGTCGTGTTTTGCCCTTTGCAAGTGAAAGCACACAGCTCATTCGTTTCAAATTAGAAGCAGGAAAGCTCGAAATATCATCAGAAGACATCGACTTTTCTACAAGTGCTAAGGAAGCAGTGAACTGCGATTACACAGGAAACAACATGAGCATTGGTTTCAAAGGTGGCTCGATGACCGACATATTAAATAGCCTTGAGAGCGATGAAGTAACCATACAGCTTGCCGATCCCAGTAGAGCTGGCTTGATTCTACCATCAGTTCAGCCCGAAAATGCAGACGTATTGATGCTTCTAATGCCCATGCTATTAAACGACTAATTATGAAATTAAATCTTCAGAGACCTCTCGTTGTCTTCGATTTAGAAACAACTGGACTCGATCTTGTTAACGATCGCATCATTCAAATATCGTATATCAAGGTACACCCAGATGGAAAAGAAGAGCGAGAAAACCTCTTTATCAATCCTCAAAAGCCCATTCCTCAAGAGGTAGAAGCACTCACTCACATCACAAACGATATGGTGAAAGATGCTCCAACCTTTGCAGAAATAGCACAAAAGCTATACGAAAAGTTCACAGGTTGCGACTTTGCAGGTTTCAACTCGAACCATTTCGACATTCCAATGCTTGCCGAAGAGTTCTCAAGAGCAGGTCTTAGCTACGATTTTAGTCGTTCAAAGCTCGTTGATGCACAAGTTATTTTCCACAAGATGGAACGCCGTAACCTTGCAGCAGCATACAAATTCTATTGCGGACGCAAGATGGAAGACGACTTTAACGCCCACCGTGCCGACGAAGATACAGAGGCAACCTATCGTGTTTTGATGGGACAAATAGAGCGATATAGCGCAGAACAGCAAGAAGAAGCAGAACGCATTCTACCCAATGACATTGCTGCTTTGGCAGAATTTTCAACCAATAACCGCAATGTAGACTTCGCTGGACGCATCGTTTGGAAAGAAGTTCTCGACAAAAACAATAAGCCTTTGCTCGATAAAAATGGCGAACCTGTTTTGCAAGAGACCTTCAATTTCGGCAAATACAAGGGACATAGCGTAACAGAAGTGCTCAACAGAGATCCTGGTTACTATAGTTGGATGCTCTCAAGCGACTTCACCAACAACACAAAAGAAGTGCTTACACGCATTCGTTTGAAAGAATTCAACAGCAAACAATAAACATCATAGGTGGCAACAAATGGGCTTTAAAAGCCTCTGCAACGCCTCGATATAAAACAAATGACAAGAGATGAGCCCCTCATCTCTTGCTTCATTAAATAGAGATAAAAAGCAATCGCATTTCTAATAACCATTATTTGCAAAACAAAATGCTAAAAGGAAAGAAGATAGTATTAGGCATAACGGGCAGTATTGCTGCCTACAAGGCTTGCCTCATCATACGAACACTCATCAAAAAAGGTGCAGAAGTGCAAGTGGTGATTACCCCTTCGGGCAAAGAATTCATCACCCCCGTAACCCTTTCGGCACTCACTCAAAAGCCAGTTGTTAGCGAATTCTTTTCTCAAAAAGATGGTTCTTGGCACTCACATGTCGACCTTGGACTGTGGGCAGACGCCATGTTGATTGCTCCTTGCACCGCCTCTACACTCGGAAAGATGGCTAACGGCATTTCCGACAACATGCTCATCACCACCTATCTCTCGATGAAAGCCCCCGTTTTTGTGGCTCCTGCAATGGATCTCGACATGTATCAGCACCCCACAACCACTGCTAATATCCAAAAGATAAAGAGCTTTGGCAACATTATTATCGAGCCTGCAAGTGGCTTTTTGGCAAGCGGTTTAGAGGGAAAAGGACGCATGGAAGAGCCTGAAGCGATTGTTGAAGCCCTCGAAAACTATTTCATCACCCACCCCACTAACAGCGAAACCATTTCGAATCTCTTTGGAAAAGAAGTGTTGATCACCGCTGGTCCTACCTTTGAAAAGATCGATCCCGTGCGCTTTATCGGCAACTATTCGAGCGGAAAGATGGGCTTTGCCCTCGCAGAAGAATGTGCCAAACGAGGCGCAAAAGTCACTCTTGTAGCTGGTCCTGTGGCTCTTTCGGCCTCAAAACGCATTGAACGCATCAACGTTGAGAGCGGAGAAGAGATGTACCATGCCGCTAACAAAGCGTTTAAAACGGCTGATGTGGCTATTCTTTGCGCTGCCGTTGCCGACTACAAGCCCCAAAACGAGGCGAAGGAGAAGATAAAACACAGCGAAGGCAATATGCAGTTGGATTTGATTTCAACACGAGACATCGCAGCAGAACTGGGCAAACAAAAGACTGCCCAACAGCTTTTGGTGGGCTTTGCGCTCGAAACTCACAACGAAGAGTGCCACGCTAAGGAGAAATTGAAGAAGAAAAATCTCGACTTTATCGTCCTCAACAGTATGCGAAACGAGGGCACTACCTTTCAAACAGCCGACAACCAAATTAACATTATCAGTGCCACTGAGAACAAAGCATTTGAAAAAAAGAGTAAAACTCTGGTGGCAATAGACATCATCGACGAGGTAGAAGCACAGCTACAAAGTAAGAAGTAGACCTGCAAACATTTCTCATCGAGTTGTAACTTGCGTACTTTTACATCTCAATAGCAGTGCCATTACACCCCAAAAGAATTGCTTTTAGTAGCTAAAACGAATGCTTTTTCGTTGTTAAGAATAAGTACCTAGTCCACAAGTATTTACACTTGGCAAGACAACATCAACCACACCCCATTTTAACGATATGAAGTTTCACATTTTCAAACTATTGCTTCTGGCTCTTCTGGCAATCGTCTTGCCTCAAAAAGCGCACGCCCAAGAACTTCGTGCACGTATCGTTATCAACCACAATCAAATACAAGGCACCGACGTTAGCGTGTTCGACAACCTGAAAAAAAGTCTCGAGCAGTTTGTAAACAACAAGCAATGGACCGACTTGCAGTTCCGAAAAAACGAGCGCATTCAATGTATTTTCAACATCACAGTGCAAGAATACGATAACAGCTCGAATCTCTTTAAATGCAAAGCGTTGATACAAGCCAACCGACCTGTATTCAATTCGAGCTACAACTCGGTGTTATACAACAACTACGACAACAACTTTGAGTTTACTTTCGCACAGTTCGACCAGCTCGAATTCAACGAAGAAAACGTCCAGAATCAGCTCACCACGCTCTTTGCATACTATGCTTATCTCATTATTGGCATCAATCTCGACTCGTTTTCGATGCTCGGTGGCGACGACATTTTGCAGCGTTGCATGAACTTAACCAATGCTGCTCAAAACCTAAACTACACGGGTTGGAAGGCATTCGACAACGATCGCAACCGCTTTGCGCTCATCAATGAATACTTAGACCCTGCTATGCGACCCTTTAGAGAGTTTCAATACAACTACTATAGGAAAGGACTCGACGAGATGGTGACGAACCCTGAGCGAGGAAGGGTGAACATTTCGCAAACCATCGAAGAGCAATTGGCGAAGTGTAAAGAGAACAAACCGCTGTGCCAATGGCCCATTATATGGAGCGACTACAAAAAAGATGAATTGGCAAACATCTACCAAGGCAAGGGAACGCCTAAGGAAAAGGAAACGATATACGACATTTTCTTTAAAATCAACGCCAGTCAAAGCAACACATGGAACCGCATTAAGGAATAAAATAAGGCTCCACAACCCATCTAAAAAAATATTTATCAGTCAACAAACAACAACAAACGGCAATAAAGATGTTAAAGCATTTATACATTAAGAACTTCACTTTGATAGACGAACTCAATATTGATTTCTTCTCAGGATTCTCTGTTATCACTGGAGAAACGGGCGCAGGAAAGAGTATTATCGTTGGTGCTGTGGGACTATTAAAAGGTAATCGTGCCGACATTAAAAGCATCAAGGCGAATAGAGACAAGTGTATTGTAGAAGCAACATTTAACATCTCTGCCTACGACATGAAGAATTTGTTCGACGAACACGATATTGATTATGATGAAAACGAATGCATCATTCGCCGAGAACTGAACAACAATGGCAAAAGTAGGGCGTTTATCAACGACATGCCTGTGTCTTTAACCACCATGAAAGCTATCGGTGAGTGTCTTATCGACGTGCATTCTCAACATCAAAACTTGCTGCTTAATCAAGAAGATTTCCAATTAAACATCATAGATATCATTGCTCAAAGCCAAAAACAATTGGCTCTTTACACTCAAGCCTACAACCATTATCGTGAGGCCAACAAGCAATTGGCTCTGTTAAAGGAGACGATTGAAAAGAATAACGATAACAAGGACTTTATGAGATTTCAGCTTAACGAGCTGGAAAACATGCAGATTAAGGACGGAGAGTTAGAGAGTATTGAGCAAGAGGTAGACCTATTGGGTCATGCCGAGGAAATTAAAGGAGCTTTATACGATGCCTATTCGAACCTGTCGAACGACGATTCGGGCGTGGTGAACAACCTTAAAACGGCTCTAAAACGTGTGGAAGATATTGTGAATGTGTATCCCGACTTGAGCGATACCTCTGCCCGTATGGAGAGTTGTTACATCGAATTGAAGGACATTATGCAAGAATTGGGCAGAAAGGCAGATAACATCGAACACGACCCTCAACGTCTTGCGTCGCTAACTGAGCGTTTAGATGCCCTCAACAACATTCTCCATAAATATCACGTAACATCTGAAAGCGAGCTATTGGCTATTCAAGCCGACCTTTCTAAACAGCTCTCTATGATTGATAATGCTGATGAGGAACTGGCTGAAATGGAACGAAAAGCGAACGAACTACTCCAACAATGCACCGACCAAGCGGCTCTGCTCACTCAACAACGCACAAAGGCTATTGCCGAAGTGGAGCAGAAAATGCTCGAGAAGTTGGTGCCACTGGGTATTCCTAACGCTCGTTTTAAGGTGAACATCGAGGCGAAACCGCTCTCGAACGATGGTTGCGACAAAATCACTTTCTTGTTTAGTGCTAACAAAAGCACCGACCTTCAGCCTGTAAGTCTAGTGGCTTCGGGTGGCGAAATTGCTCGTGTTATGCTCTCGTTAAAGGCTCTTGTGAGCGGTGCTGTGAAGCTTCCTACTATCATTTTCGATGAGATCGACACGGGTGTGAGCGGTAGTGTGGCTGAAAAGATGGCGCAAATTATGTATGAGATGGGTCAAAACAACCGACAAGTAATCAGTATTACGCACCTACCTCAAATCGCTTCGATTGGCAGTAAGCATTATAAAGTGTTGAAAGAGGAGACTGCCGAGGGCACAACGAGCACCATGACGCTCCTCAATATGGACGAACGTGTGGAGGAAATTGCGAAGATGCTCAGCGGAAGTAATATCTCGCAAGCGGCTATCGACAATGCTAAAATGTTACTATCCCCACACGATGGGGAGCGAAAATAGCATAAACTGCGAATAAAAACCGCCGTCCGTCGTACGGACCCCCATACGATGTGGGGGCGAAAGTAGCATAAACTGCGAATAAATTTCACCCAATGGGGAACTGACAAGCCTACTTAAATCGGGCAAATATCATGATATTCATTGCAAAACTTAAATACAATTGTTATATTTGCATTATTAAACAAATATTAAAAACATGGATTTTAAAGAGACAGTCTATCTACTTTCTGAGAGAATACGAACACAAAAAGATTCTGTTGGTACCGAAGAAGCAACCAAAACTGCATTTGTTCTTCCGATGATTAAGGCACTCGGATATGATATTTTCAACCCTCTTGAGGTTGTCCCTGAAATGGATTGTGACCTAATAAGAAGTAAAGGAGAGAAAATAGACTATGCTATTTTAAAAGACGGAGAGCCTATTATACTTATTGAATGTAAAGATGTGAAACAAAATTTAGACTTACATTCTACTCAATTGCAAAAATACTTTGTTGCAAGTAAATCTCGCTTTGGTGTACTTACCAACGGAATTGAATGGCGTTTCTATACAGATATTGACAGAACAAACATCATGGACGAGACGCCTTTCCTTGTGATTAACATGCTCAATCCATCTGATTCGCTCCTTGAACAATTGAAAAAGTTCCATAAATCAAACTTTAACGAGGAAGAAGCCTTCGGCAATGCAAACGAATTGAAATACGTCAACGAAATTAAAGCAATCTTACAACAAGATATGGCAATGCCTTCCGCTGCTTTTACCGAATACTTTGCTCGACAAGTGTATAAAGGACGCACTAATGCAGCAGTCATAAAAGAATTTATTCCATTGGTAAAAAAGTCATTATCAAGCGTTATAAGCGACATTATACAAGACAGATTAACGACTGCTATAAAAACAGAAGAACAGCAAATTGAGGTTGTAGAAAAAGAAGAAACACCCGAAATAAAAGAAGAAACCAATGTTACTTTAACCAAAGAAGAATTAGATGCGTTAGCAATTATCAAGAAAATTCTTTCTGAAAAATATAATTTATCGGAGCTGTTTTATAAGAAACTCAAGGGATATCTACTCGTTTATAACCCTAAAGAATACTGGTGGATATGTAGATTATCATTTAAACCCTATGCTAAGTCTGTCTTCTTCCCCGACGAAACTTATAGTGGAAACTATAAAAGAATATCACTATCAAGCATAGAAGACCTTTATAACTTTAAAGAACAAATACATACTTCTATGCAAATTTCTATCATTAGAAGAGAAAGATGGTATAGTCTTCACAAAAAGTCAACTATATAAAAGAAGAAATCATTCATGATGCTGATTATAAATTCACCTTTATAGTCAGCATTTTGTTTATCCTCTCCCCTACTCGAAACAAGGGATTAGGGGCAACAAGCAAAGCAATAACAACAAAAAGGGGTGCTTTGCTTGTTCTTTATAGATATTTCCCTATCTTTGTAAGCAATCAAACCACAAAAGATAATGAAAAATATTAGTATTCTATTCTGCGCCTTTCTATTGGCAACAACAACCTTAGTGGGTTGCGACAATTCTGGTGACGACAACAAAAACGTACCTACAACCTGCTATTTTGGCGGTTGGATAGACCTGCAAAAGATACCAACCATCACCAAAGAGACCTTTCAAAAACAGATTGTTGGTAAGGGTTGGAAACACGAATTCACACAAGAAATAAACGCAAAGGGCATCATTGCGCAAAAAAGTTACTACAAAGACTTAATGGGAATAAGTCCTATCGACTTCTATTTCACTGAGGGCAGCGTTACAAGCTTCTTTTATTCAGACGCTCTTAACCAGGATGTTAAGACCACAAAGGACTATATCTACGACGAAGCCACCAACACTATTCAGCTAATTAACAGCAAAGAACCTAACAACCGCATATTGGAATGCGACGGAACACACCTCTCTATCATTCAATTCTTGGGCTATAAGAACGACGGAACGGGCAAACTAACAGAAAACTACGGCGTTTCAAGATACAGAAAGATGACGACTCAAGAACTGGAAGAAATGCAAAAGACTTATATTGAAAAGCCATAACAAATAAAAACCGCTGTCCGTCGTACCTATTACCCATACGATGGGGGGCGGTTTATCATACCTATTACTCTAACTTTTTAGTGCTCTTCCCCGTTAGCAGAGGTAGATTAGCCCTTGTGCAATCAAGAATATTTAGCTATCTTTGTTGCGATAAACCTTGTAAATCAATAAAATTAGATAATGAACCAGTTAACTAAGAAAAGAAACATCTTACTACTCCTCTTCTCACTACTTGCATTTTGCAATCTACAAGCCCAAACAAAACAACAAGTTTATGTAGAACTACTTGGTGCTTCCACCACCGTTGGTGTGCATTATGATAGTCGATTTGGTAAAAATAGCCACTGGGGATTTAGAGCAGGATTGGCTTTTACCAGCACCGACAATCAAGATTTTATGGAATGTGACCCCTTAAAAACACGAGGTGTTACCCTTCCTGTTGGCATCAACTATCTCATTGGCAAGAATAAGCATTTTGCAGAGCTCGGATTAGGCGTAAGTTTCGGAAGCTATCAATGCACCCTTAGAAAAGAAGAAAAGCTTTTTAAGAAGAACTTAACAGGCAGTTTCCTCTTTTTAGATATGGGTTATCGTTATCAACCCGCCAAAGGAGTGTCGGTTCGCTTAGGTCTTAACCCAGGATTGGCTCTCAACTACAAAGAAACAACAAAAGAAAACGACAACACTATTACTCGTTCAGCAGTAATCTATCCTTATGTAAGCATTGGATTAACCCTTTAACCCTATATAGACAGAATGAAAAAAGAGATTTTACAAGTTCTTTTCATTCTCATTTTGCTCTTCGCCTTGCTCAGTGTCATGGACTATTTACAAGGTAAAGAGATAGACCATGTAGCGAATTTGGCACAAATCATAGGCTTTGTTGTAACCGTGTTCGCATGCAGAAAGCTACATCATTGGACGCAACAACGCAACCAAAACAAAGAGAAATAAGCAGACATACAACGACAAACGAGAGAGAAGCAATTCCCTCTCGTTTCTTTTTTTATGCACTCACAATTCTTTTTTCAAATAGAAGAAGAAAGAAGTGAGCATTTTAGCAAAGATAATGATGTGTTTTTGGCAGAGCCTTTCAACCCACAAAAGCCATAAGTTATTTAAAATCTCGATAGTGATCCGTTAGATCCACCGCCATATTGCGATTATAGCGTCGGTCGCTTTTATAGCTAACGTGTAGCCAAAACGACGGAGTTTTGCGCTTTCTCTCCAACAGCAACTGGTCGAACGTGCAGTGTTGGCATATAAAATGAAACATTTCTAAGCCCCTTTCTCGGTTCGGAACATAGATGTCTGCCGCCTCGCCAAAGGTGTGTTGCGACAAAGAGTTGGCGCAAAGCGCACTGTTAAGTCGCTCACTTCTAAATCCACTCGTTATCCTTATTGCCCCAAAACGATTTCGGAGCGGTTCTAAAACATGCTCGCACAAAGCTTTTAGTCGGGCAATTTGCGTGGCATTGGGGCAGTTGGTGATGTGCAGTTGAGTGGCAGTTGCCGATGAGGTCATTTCCTTTAATGAGAAATGAGGTGTTAAGAAGAAATCTTTTTCAATGGTATTGATTGTTCTATTCATTTTGTGTGTTTTTTAGTTGATGGTTGATTGGTCGACATATTCAACGACAATTTCGTTAGAGAGCGGGCGTATCTCAGCATTTTTGCTCATCAACAGCTCATATCGTTCAAAGATGTTATATTGCCTCACACCCTTTCTTTGCCGTGCTCTAATCACTATTGCCGATGGATTGGCAGGTATCCTCACTTGCAACAAGCCAAAGAACAGAGCTGTAAGAATGCGAAACGAGAGCGGAAAACCCTTGTCGTCGATGAGCAAGCCCTCTGAATAAATAAAATAAACCAGCGACACCAAGTCGGTAGTAGTGCCTTTCCAGCGACATTTGCACGAGGGTTTCAGCCACAAAAGCCTCAGCAATTCTTCGGCAATGCAATAGCGCACATCGCCTGGTGGTAGCTTTCTTGCGTTTCTTTTGATGTCTGAAACGCTTAAAAAATCAGTTGGTCTTTTCATAACATTGTGTGTTTCAAAATAAATGATTGTTGTGTTTTTTTATTGAATTGTTCGACTGCAAAGATAAAAGAGAATCGAGAAGTATTTTTTCGTTTTTCATTTTTCCTAGTTAACAAACTATAAATATTCACCTCTTGCGGGTTGATTGAAAAACGAAGGGAAAGGACAAAGAATCTAAAGAAAAAGCAACCACAGAACAAAACGTGGGCAAGGTAGGCAAAACTACAAAGACAAGAAAAAAGAAAGGAGAACGAATGATTTTTTTTGAGGGCATATTGAGCAAAAAGAGAGCAGAAGAGGCAGAAAGAATAGAAGTACTTCAAAACAGAAAGGGGAACGAATGGAAAACACGAGTGCAACAAGCCTTCTGCACGGCTCTGCAAATGGCTCGCCAAAATGAATGCTATTACAGCTCATTCTCAACACTATTAGCACCCAATAGCAATGACATTGTCACCCAAAAGCAGTGCTATGAAAAGGGAGGAAGAATGAGGAGAAAGAAAAAGTCCTGTTTTATGGCGAACATAAGACAGGACTTTTGCATATTCAGCTCGGGGCTGTTAGGGTAGTATATCTACTTTTAATTATTCTGCTGCTGGGCGAACTGAGAATCCATAGGTACGCACATTAAAGAATCGTGGATAAACACCATCGTATTGAATACCCATTACACAACCATTATTAAAATCGGCTGGTAAGGCAGTCCAGAAGTCTCCATATTTCTTATACCATGCTAAGCTACCATTTCCATTATCCATATAGCCTGCTGCAGGGAAGAAAATAGTTTCTTCTTTATTGCTATTTGTCCAGAACTCGTGTCCCATTTTTGCCGTGAAAACCGACTGAACATTGGTTCCATCTACATTCATTTTACCTTGATTCATACCATTTTCGGTGAAACCTGTAAAGGCATTACCTGCAGGAACGGTGAAACCTACTGGCGAAGGATCGTAAATTGTCTTTATAACAGGACCATCATTACCCACATTATGATCACCAGTTGAAGTATTATTTATCGACCATAAGTTATAGAAGTTATAAAGTTGGGATAGGGAAGAACCACCATCAATCTTTTTATCCGAATTTAATTGCGTTACATAGAAATTGCCTGGATTCTGAATAACAGGTTGTAGAAAAATCTTATCTCCTGCAGCTCTATTCACTCCAGGAACGTTTCCGCTTAATCCTGGGAATGCATCTTTACGTCCCCATTGATATAATGTGGTGATACCCTCACATGTTGAGGTGCCGGGAAGTTGCTTAACGGTTACATACGATATTTGTTTTTGACCCGTGTGACCTACAACTTGTTCAATCTTTATCTTCACTTCTCGTGTAGTAGAATAAGATGTACCAGCCCAAGAAATTGGTTTCCAACCTAATGTTTCTTTTGTAAAATTGAATATCTTACCTTCTTTGTTGGTAACTGCAATCTTTTTGAGAGCGTCTTTAGGTGCAAACCACAAGTGCCAAGACCAAACTATGGTGTTATCTTTCTTCACTGCAACAACAGTATTACCGCTCTTGATGTCGGCTTGCTCTACTTTGAACTTCACAAAAGCATTTCCACTTGCATCACGATAAATAGAAACAGCGTTCGGGCGCACTATATTTGGCTCATCCGTCCACACAATTTGAGCTGCATTCACACCATTGTTTGCACGATTGTTGGTTCTTTCTATCCATGGATCAGTAATACTTGCACCATTATGGTCTACCAGATTCTGAAGAATAACATTTTTGGGTTGTCTATTAATAAGCACATTAAGGGTAGAAACATTACCTTTATATGCGCTTGTATTGATTACACCGTTTTTAATTGCATTACCATAAACCAATGGAATTATATAAACACCTGGTGCAGAAATAACGTAACTATTAGCCGTATTCTCTACATTTGCAGCACCAGTGCTATTAGATAGGTTATAAGGAGCTGCATCAGATCCTAAAGCTCTTGCATTTCTCAACTCATTATTACGCTGAACAACAAGGTCGACAGGAGGTGCAGGAACAAGCGAAGCTGTTGTTTCTTCTGCGCTTTCGCCACCATTTCCTTCTGTTTTTAAGTTGCCCAACCAAGCTGGTTTCTCTGTCATTGCAAAGTTTCCGTCGCCATTTGCATCATAACCAACCACCTTCCATGCCACAGCTTTCTTGGTTCCGTCTGGAGCCTCACGATAACTTGTGATGGAATACTTCTCGGTTGTAGTTTCATTATACTTGGCTATTTGAGGACTTGTTGTCAAAAGCGTATATGTCCATGTTGAATTCTTTTGACTTAATTTATATATTCGAGTTGTACCTTCTTTCCAAGAGCCTGTTAAAGGTATTGTTATTTTGGTGTTATCGCTAAATGTTACCTCTGCAGTTACCTTGCCTGTGAGGTCTTGAGGAATCATATAGAAGGTGTAACCATCGTTCAATTTAAGAATATCATTCTCTGTTGGATAAGTTTTTTGGTTTCTTACAATACTATTGGGGTTTTCATTTGTTTTATAATTCAAGCCTGCAAGTTCTACATCTCCACGAGTGTTATAACCTGTGTGATTCCATGTTGCGCCTGTTCCATCGTATTTATTAGAAAGAATATACTTGCTTCTTAGTAATACATTCTTAAGAGTAATCTTGTTAATGGTTTTATTGAATGAGAGATTTTGACCCACTGCAAAGCGAATTGCGGTGAGTGCGTGACGGAATTTGAGGCTGGTTTGAGGAGCTTTTCCACGTGTTAGGTAACGAACATCACCCGAACAAGCTGTCATAAGATCTACTTGCTCCATAACATTGGTCTTCACCTGAAAATCGATAGTAGGACTTGCGGTTGCTGTTGCTTTAACAATTGTCATAGCATTATATTTGCTCACATCTGGATAAACAGCATAAAAACGAGCATATTGTTGATCCCACGACCATGGATAATAGCTATAAAGCTCACCATTGCTACGAGTCTTAATTGCATGGAACCATTCATTCTTCATATTATTCGCAGCTGTTCCACGCATACCTATTGACGAAAAGTCGCCAAAAGTAGTCATATTGATAATGTTTGCACGTGTTGCCACTGGCTTTTGGACAGGATTTACACCCTCAATAGTGGTTTCAATGAAGCACACATCGAGGTTTTTATCATCTTGAGCCTCAAGCAATTGTCCTTTAAGATCTGAAAGTTTCACTCCCGAAGCTGTTACACCACGAGTGGTAGTAGCATTGTTTCTCGTGGGTTCATCTTGCGATCGCCCACATGAAACTTCACGGCAAGTTCTTGATTTGCTCCATTATAATCGCTGTCTAAATTATTTTCTGTACACGAAACAGCAGATAACGCTATACCGCTGATAAACAATACAAACAAAAAACTATAGAAATTTATCTTTTTCATGCTTACTTTTACTTTTTATCTTTTATCTTCTCATCCTAAAAACTTACCCCTCAAGGTTATCACTATCCCCTCCATCGTCGTATCTTGGCTGCTCAATAGTAATATTTCCTGCAGGTTTTCCATCGCCACCTGGGCGTGCATTGGGACTTGCTGCAAGAAGATAATTATTCTCTACAATATCAAACACCGCAATAGTTGGCGCAAGATATTGTTGTTTCTTGTGTTTATTGTTTTTTACCATTTCTTTTTTTATTATGGAATATTACCCTATAACTCTATCACAAAATGAGATATTGAAAAAGAAAAAACTCTCATTTCTGTACGTTTCGGCTTTTTCACTATAAATTTTACACATCGTTAGAACAACGATGATTCGATATTTCTTCTACTTTTTTCTAACATTAGAAGTGCAAAATTATTAAAAAAACAACCATTACATTATTATATAGAATTTATTTTAATTTTTTATTTTATACTTTTACATTTATTTGCAACACATCTAACTCATTATCATTATCTAGCATCAACTATATTAAAATTGAAGATCAAAGGAATCGTAGTTTTTTTTGTTTTTCACTCTCTTTTTTCTTATCCCAAACATTACATTTTTTTGCATTCTATTTTATTAAATTATCACAATAAAAGAGCACAAAACCACTACTTTTAGCACAAATAATTAGCAGATTAAGGGGCAAAAAGAGTGGAAAAGCAAGTAAGATAGTATCTTTTTAAGCATTTTTGGGGGTATGGAAAGGGAAAGAAGGAGGGTATTTACAAATAAAATCGAAAGATTTTCAACAACAAAGTGGAGGACTTTTTATGCGCATGCACTAAAGAGAAGCACAGAAGGAGAAAATAGATAAGAGCAAAAAGTTGAGTGAATATAAACTTAGTAAGCTGGTAGCATATGAAAATAAAAAGGAAAAAGACTCCTCAAAGCGCACAGCATTGAGGAGCCTTCATTACGAATATTATTTAACCAGCCTGAAATTTACTAGACGATGGTTACTTAATGTATTGTCTATTTGCGAATGTTCTGCACCAATCTACTCATACATCCTTGTCCAGGTGCAGAGTAATCTGGATTAACATAATCGTTAAATAAGAATCTAACGTGTGATATTCCAGAAGATCTGAATGTGGAAGTGAAATAATTACCATGATTACCCCACTGAATTAATGTTGCATTACCTGGAGATCTGTAAGCCGTTAATGGAATAAAGACAGTCCCACTATTTTTAATTTTCTCGTAGGTTATGGGATTATTCTGTGCATGTACCCCTACTCCAAAAGTAGGTCTTTGATTAGAAAACAACCTCACAGCTTCTAAGAAAGGCATATCGAGATAGTTTTACTGATTCTACTGGTCGTTTTCCACCTTTTCCAATCTCGATCATATCGAGGATATCCTCGAAATGATCCTCCACCTTGTATTGACTATTAGCACAGGCTTCTTTCGCTTTTTTTATTACTTCCCTCTCCCCATCCTTCCCATTCTCTTCCATAAGGCAACAAAAAAGGCACCGAGAGTTATCTCGATGCCCATTTTAAAGAGAGGTTTTGTGTTTTTCTGATGCATACTTTGGTTGAGTTCTGCATTTCCGTTGCGTTATTCTTACGCAACATTTAGAACAAGTCTACATACCTTTTGCGTTTTTCATGTATTATGTTGCACACTTTCTCACACACTTTCAGACAGCATCAACGTATTTGTTCAAATCCATTCTGCGACTGAAAAAAGCGTTGGCTATACCCTCTTTCGCCCCAACTATACCGCATCTGCTTTTCCGTTGACCGTAAAAAAGAGGATGAGCGAATAGACAATGCCGAAAACATAAATCATTGTGAAGCCAACGAAGCGACGCACCAGCGTCCAGAAATCGTGCAAGAGCGTTCTCACTACAATTATTAAACTATTCATAAACAAAGGTTTTAAAGTAAATAAAAGTTATCAAGCCACTACATCTTAGGCATGTGCAGTCTCGCTTGTTGCTCCACCACGAGCCTTTTTAGGCTTTTTCACGTCGTATTTGGTAGCCTCTTTCACCGACATACCTTGAAGTAAGAAACTTGCACGCTTGCGATTGGCTGTGGTGTAGCTGGTTGGACGGAAGAGCACTCGTGCGCCAACAATGTTCTTTTGAGGAGTAAAATCGGTTGAAGTGTCAGCAGGCTTGGTTTTAAGTCCAACCTTAAAGCTTCCTAAACCATCTAATACTACCTTTTGAGAGTTCTGCAACTGAGCTCGCATCACGTCTACCAACTCGGCAATTACCGCAAGGATATCACTCTTTTTAAGCGTACAATTGGCTTGCATGATGTTGGCAAGACCTTCGATGTCGATCACCCCTGTATGCAATGCTCGTGCATACCACTTTCCTTTTGTTTTACTTTCTTTACGATTGTCTTGTGTTAAACGATAAACTACTGACATAATTTTTTCCTTTCTTGTTTTTTTGATTGTTATTACTGAATTAAAAAGCTGGCGAAAAAGCATTGAGAATGAAGTGTAATAGTCGACATTTTACCCATCAATTGCAGTGACTTTACTCACCAATAGCAACCCTTTTGTTTTTGATTGCAATGCAAAGATAGAACAATGTCAAAGGCGTCGCAAGAAAGAAGTGTGTAGCAAAGTGTATAGCACATAACTTTAAGGTTTTAAGTTCGTGCTAAAATAGAAATAAGAGTCATAATGTTTATCTGTTTTCTGGCTTTAGATGTAGATCTCAGCATAACCAATAAACTCTTAAGAAATAAGATAAAGCTCATAAAGCGTTTACTAATAAATGCTACTTTAGCAAAAGATTCTACTTCTAAAAGAATACTCTCACCATAAAAACAAATACTTATCGTGTTTCAAACACGAACAAAAAATATCATTGCATTCAATGATACTCATTTCTTTATGATACTTATTTCATAACCTAAATTCTATCTTTTACTCCTCTTTTTATTCCCATCCTCACACTTTTATGTAGCCTAAGATCAATAAAATAATACAATATCATCACAAAAAGTACTAAAATCGTTATTTTCTTTCAGTATTTTCATAGCTTTGCTTGTTAAATAATAAAACACATTATAGTTAATCTTTATTTTTATGAAGTTTCAATTTATTCATTATATAACTAGTAAATGCTCTGAAAAAGATTACTCTGAGCTGAGTAAATGGGCAAAAGAAAACCCGCAAGACTTCAAACGTCATGCAGAACTTTACCATGTTTATATGATGGCAAAGGCAACAACAGTATCTCAAAAGGATACCGATGCAGCTTTTGAACGATTGAAAGAACGAATGAACACCGCTCCTGTTGAATTGAAATTAACACGTTCTTCGTGGAAAAGAAGAAACTTTGTGGCTTCAGTAATATTGTTTTTAACCCTCATAGGAACAGCCCTTGGTTGGAAAATGCTCAACAATAATAGTGCAAACACTGCCGAGCTAGTAAGCGTTTGCACCAATGACAACAATGTAAAGAACGTTATTCTACCCGATGGAACAAGTGTTTGGCTCAACAAAAATAGCGAGTTAACCTATCCTAAAACCTTTTCAAACAACACAAGAGAAGTGCAGCTAAAAGGCGAAGGCTATTTCCATGTGGTTAAAAATCCCCATCATCCATTTGTTGTTCACAACCAAGCGCAAGACATTAAAGTACTTGGCACTGTGTTTTATGCCTCTAACAATCCTTCAACTCATCAATATATTGTGAGCTTAATAAAAGGCTCTGTAGAGGTGAAAAACATGCTTTCGAATAACAGCGTGCGTCTGCTTCCAGGACAGAGAGCTGTTGCCAACGATAAAGACGGATTGATTTCGGTAAGCGAAATACCCACAGGAAACGACGTTTTGTGGCACCACGAAATACTATCTTTCAAAAAATCAACCCTCAACAGCATCATGGCTACCCTCGAAAAGATATATGGCATCGACATCAAAGTGAAGGCTTTGCGCCACAGAAACAACACCTATTCGGGCGAGATAGCACCCCGACAAGACATCGAGAACACCCTTAAACTATTGCAACTCACCCTACCTTTCAGCTATAAAAAGCAGAAAAGCGATTCAAACAATAGTTATTTTGAAATAACAAGCAAATAAAACACCAACAAACAGGGCTATTTGGGCTCTGTTTCATTATCCTAAGTTCATTCAAAAAGCAAGACGACTCCACCTTTGGGGTTGTCTTTTTTTGATGTCATAAAGCTCCTTTTTATAGAACAAAAAACAAAGAAAAAAGAGTGAAAGAGACAAGAAAAACATCAAAAAGCATGGTTTAAACCAAGAAAAATATTGTAACTTTGTAGAAAAGCACAACGACACAAGGCTTTATTAAGAAGAAGAAGAACAATAAAACGAAAGGATATGCAAATGAAAAAAGTATTAATTGTTTCAGGACACTCTAACATTCAACACGATTCTGTGGTGAATTCGCTCATCTTAAAGCAAGTGAAACAAACCCTTCCAGAGGTAGAAATCGACTCATTATGCGAGCTTTATCCCGACTTTAAGATTGATGTTGCAGCCGAACAAGCAAAAATTGTAAAGGCAGATATCATCGTTTTTCAGTTTCCTTTGTATTGGTTTGCTAAGCCATCTATCCTGCAACGCTGGGAAGAAGAAGTGTTCTTGCACGGCTTTTCACACGGAAGCAATGGCGATAAGCTAAAAGGGAAAAAGCTCATTGTTTCGTTCACAGTTGGTGCTCCTGGTGAAGTTTATTCACGAGAAAGCTCACTTGGCTACACCCTCAACGACCTATTGCTCCCTGCATCTCAATCAACTGCAAGCTTTGTGGGCATGACTCTCGAGCCATTTGTTTACACAACAGGTGTTTCTTACGCTCTACGTAGCGACAAAGAACAAGCCAAACAACTTGAAGAGAAGGCACTTTTGCATGCTCAACGCTTAGTTGAAGCCATCGAAAAAGCCTAACAGCAAAGCGCAACAACAAGGCACATCTCGTAAAAAGATTATATTATCAACCTCTTAAACATTAGTTATGTCGAAAAAAAAGAAAGGCGGAAAGAGAATGTCTGCCAATAAAATGGTAGAAAAACTCGAAGAGTTCTTCCGCTCACATCCCAACAAAAGCTACTCGTTTAAAGAAATATTCAAGAACTTAAAGCTCGATACTCACCCCTTAAAAATGCTCGCCATTGATTTAATGGAAGAGTTGGCGTGGGAAGATTTCTTAACTCCTGTAGCCGATAACGCCTATCGATTGAATGTAGACACACAGGTTCAAGAGGGACGTTTCGTTCGAAAAAACAACGGGAAAAATGTCTTTATTCCCGATAACAGCGATCTTTCGATCTTCGTTGCCGAACGAAATTCGATGTTTGCACTCAACGGCGACAGGGTAAAGGCTACCCTGTTAGCTCGCAGAGAGCACCACATGAGAGAAGCAGTGGTGGTTGAAATTCTTTCACATGATAAGGATACGTTTGTGGGAACACTAAGAGTTGAGCACGACTTAGCTTTCCTTTCTACCGAAAGCAACATCTTTGCGCACGACATTGTCATTCCTAAACGCAAACTAAAAGGCGGTAAAGATGGCGATAAAGCGGTGGTAAAGATCATTCAGTTCCCTGGAAAAGAATCGAAAAACATCATCGGTGAGGTGATTGATGTATTGGGAGTGAGTGGCGATAATGATGTAGAAATGAACACAATACTTGCTCAATACGGCTTACCTTATAAGTATCCCAAGGCAGTTGAGCAGGCGGCAGAACGCATTTCAGCTGAGATTACACCCGAAGAGATTAGTAAGCGTGAGGATTTCCGTGAGGTGTTCACTTGCACCATCGACCCTAAAGACGCTAAAGACTTCGACGATGCGCTCTCTATCGTGCAACTTCCCAACGGCAATTGGCAAGTGGGTGTGCACATTGCAGATGTGTCTCACTATGTAAAAGAAGGCTCTATTATCGACAAGGAGGCGCAAAAGCGAGCTACTTCCATTTATTTAGTAGACCGAACCATACCGATGTTGCCCGAACGCTTGTGCAACTTTATATGCTCTTTGCGTCCTGATGAAGAGAAATTGGCATATAGCGTAATCTTTGAAATGGACGAGTTGGCGAACATAAAGAACCATCGTGTGGTGCATACCGTGATTAAAAGTAATCGAAGATACGCCTATGAAGAGGTGCAAGCCATTCTCGAAGACAACGGAGTGGTTGATGGAACGGGCGAACCAGCACCTAAACGAGATCCAAAAGAATACAAAGGCGAGAACGCTTACTTATTGATTATGCTCGACACCTTGGCAAAACAGCTTCGAAAAGCACGCTTTAACAATGGCGCAGTGAAGTTTGATAGAGAAGAACTGCACTTTGATATCGACGAAAAAGGACGCCCAACACGTGCTTATTTCAAGATGTCGAAAGACGCTAACAAGCTCATCGAAGAGTTTATGCTCCTTGCTAACCGCACAGTGGCAGAGGATATTGGTCGTGTAAAGAAAGGAAAGAAGGCGAAAACCCTACCCTATCGTATCCACGATAACCCCGATCCGTTGAAGTTAGAGACCCTAAGAGAGTTTGTAACGAAGTTTGGTTACAAGCTAAAGACTGACGGAACGAAGGGCGAAGTGGCTCGTTCATTAAACCAATTGATGGACAAGTCGAGCGAGAGTGCTAATCAAAAGCTCATTCAAACCATTGCCCTAAGAGCTATGATGAAGGCAAAATATTCGGTACATAACATCGGACACTTTGGTTTAGCGTTTGAGTATTACACCCATTTCACAAGTCCTATCCGTCGATATCCCGACACAATGGTGCATCGTTTGCTCACCCATTATGCCCAAGGAGGTCGTAGTGGCAACAAAGATCATTATGAAGAGTTGTGCGAACATTGCTCTGAAATGGAGCTTGTGGCACAAAATGCCGAGCGAGACTCTATTAAATACAAGATGGTTGAGTTTATGAATGAGCACTTAGGCGAATGCTTCGACGCTCATATTAGCGGTATAACGTCGTACGGAATCTATTGTGAGATAGACGAAAACCACTGCGAGGGTATGATACCTATGCGTGATTTAGACGATGACTACTACGACTTCGACGAAAAGAACTATTGTCTTGTGGGACGAAGAAAGCACCACATCTATCGTTTGGGCGATGCGCTTAGAATTAAGGTGGCACGTGCTAACCTCGAAAGAAAGCAACTCGACTTTACATTAAGCGACGATAAGGAATAACAATAAAACGTTCCATACGATGTAGGGCGACTCTATACGATGGACGACGACTCCATACGATGGAGGGTGAAGTTTTATTTCAGGGCGAGTTAGACCCTTCTCGGGGGCAATTAAGATTGATTTACAGAACAAAAAAAGTCAGTGTTGCAGGCAAATAAAATGATTTTCCAAAGCAACCAAAAGAATTTTTCACGCCTAACGCCTCACCCCTTTGTTTATAAGGGTTGTGAGAGTGCAAAAGAAAAGCAACGCTATTGCAGTGCAAGGGCGTTGCTTTTTGTATGTATTAGCGTTGCTTTTGTGAGCTAATTCGATAGTAAAAGAAATGGAAGCAAAACTATTTCTCTTGCAGAATGTCGATATAATAATTGAGATATTCGTCGACAGCCTTATCCCAATTGAACTTTTGTGCTTGAGCCAAACACATTTTCTGACGTGTTTCAGGGTCTTTTTCATATTCAGCCAACAGCTTTTGTGTTGTTTGCGCCATCTTTTCAGGCTCTAACTCATCGAAATAATAAGCTGCATCGCCTCCAATTTCGGGCAATGAGGTGAGTTTTGAGCAGAAAACAGGTTTGCTTGCCGTCATCGCTTCTGCCACAGGTAAACCAAATCCCTCGCTCTTTGATACGAAGAAAAACGCTTTACAATTGCGATATAGATAGGCTTTCTCGCCTGCCGACACGCAACCCACAAAGCGAACGTTGGTGAGTTGGTAGCGTTCAACAAGAGAATAAAGCATTTTGGTATACTCGCTGTTTCCTCTTCCTGCAATAACTAAAAACTCATTGGGCAAGAATCGCATCATTTCAATTAAGAGATGCACATTCTTCTTGTCGTCTAATCCCGACACAGAAAGGAGATATTGATTGGGAAGTCCGTCTATTTTCTCTTGTGGAACCTGCATTTGATCGGTCACACCATTATATATAATGCGCTTAGGATGAGGCACATTGAAACGGCTCACCACGTCGTCTTGTGCAAATTGAGATATAAACGAGAGGTGAGTTGCATGGCGAAGCGTTCTGTTTATCTTTTTCGAACGTTTTTTAACCTTATCTTCAGGAAGATTATTATGAAAATAGTTAACGTCGTGAATGGTTACAAATGTATGTGGAGAGAGTGTTGTGTGGAGACGAGGAAGTTGCTGAGTCCAATGCACAAGGTCTACTTTAGGGAAGAAAAGGTGCTTGATGCATCTTGGTAAAGACTCGTTAAGAAGACGATAACGCCATTTTTTTAGAACTAGATATTCTACATCTTCTCCATAAGCTCCAGTCATTCCTGCAGGCACAAGGAAACAAAGTTTAATGTTGTGTTTTGCTTTTAGCTCGGCAGCTTGCGCACTCATGCGAATGGCAAGATTGTGATTAAACTCTCCAAGTCCTTCGTATTGGTTAGAAAGATTATAGAGATAAATAGCAACTTTCTTTTCTTTTGTCATATTGTTGTTATTTCTTTATTATAATTATAGCCTACTTTAATCGCTTAAAAGTAGGCTGTACTTCGTTTGGCATCAGTGTTTGTAGATTTATTTCTTATGCAAAACGAATGGTTTTAAAGTGCTATTCAAAGTAATATAAGAAGGTAGCAATGCCCTCTAAGGCAGGTTTTCTTTGTCCTTCTATTTCAATTTTAAATTCAATCTCAGTTTTGCAGATACCACGAAGATTGCTAATAGAATGCAGTTTGGTAACCAATCGCACCCTACTTCCAGTAACAACGGGTTGTCCAAAACGCATTTTATCCATTCCATAGTTCACAAGCATCTTGATATTATTTACCTCGATGATTTGTTCCCACAAGTGAGGAAGGAGCGAAAGAGTTAGATATCCGTGTGCAATAGTGTTTTTATATTGGCTTTCAGCCTTTGCTTTTTCCACATCAACATGAATCCATTGATGGTCTAAAGTGGCGTCTGCGAATAGGTTTATACGCTCTTGATCTACCTCTAACCAATCAGAAACACCAAGCTGTTCACCCAAATGAGCAGCAAACTCTTCGTAAGAATTGATAATTAACTTTTCCATTTAATATGCTATTAATTAGTGTTTGCAAAGATAAGTCTTTTCTTTTTTACGACAATATTTTTCTTATTCAAAGTAAAGAAAACAACACTAAATAACTAAATAACAGGGTCTTTTTGGCTTCATAACGTTGTTTTATTAGGCGTTTTTAGTAATATTATGTGTGAAAATTACTACCTTTGTAACAAATAAAAATATAGATTATGGAGAAACAACAGCTTGTTATTTATAATACTCTTAGTAGAAAGAAAGAGACTTTCGAGCCTCTTAATGCTCCAAACGTGGGTATGTATGTTTGTGGACCAACCGTTTATGGTGATCCACACTTAGGACATGCACGCCCATCAATCACTTTCGACATCTTGTTTCGCTATCTAAAGCACTTGGGTTACAAGGTGCGTTATGTGCGAAACATCACCGATGTGGGTCATCTTGAGCACGATGCCGACGAGGGAGACGACAAGATTGAGAAGAAAGCACGCCTTGAACAGCTCGAACCAATGGAGATTGCACAGCACTACACCAATCGTTATCACGATGCAATGAATGCACTAAATGTGCTTCCTCCAAGCATAGAGCCACAGGCAACGGGTCATATTATAGAACAAGAGCAGTTGGTGAAAGAAATAATGGACAACGGCTTTGCTTATGAAAGCAATGGCTCTATCTATTTTGATACCGCAAAATACAATCAAAAATACCGCTATGGCAAGCTCTCGGGACGCAATCTCGACGACGTGATCAACGCTTCTCGTGAGTTAGGAGGCGTGGAAGACAAACGCAACCAAACCGACTTTGCCTTGTGGAAGAAAGCCACTCCAGAGCATATTATGAAGTGGCCAAGTTCGTGGAGCGAAGGTTTTCCAGGCTGGCATTGCGAATGTACAGCCATGGGACGCAAGTATTTAGGTAGCAACTTCGATATTCACGGAGGCGGAATGGACCTTATGTTCCCACATCATGAGTGCGAAATAGCTCAAGCAGTGGCATCACAAGGACACGACATGGTGCGCTATTGGATGCACAACAACATGATAACCATCAACGGAAAGAAGATGGGAAAGAGCTTAGGCAACTTTATTACACTCGAAGAGTTCTTCAAAGGCACCCACGAAGCATTGACACAGGCTTACAGCCCCATGACCATTCGCTTCTTTATCCTTAGCGCACACTATCGAGGAACAGTAGACTTCTCGAACGAAGCCTTGCAAGCTGCCGAGAAAGGACTCAACCGTTTGTTGTCGGGAATAAAAGACTTAGACCGCATTCAACCTGCAAACGAGTCGGATAAAGCCACTGCAACGTTTGTAAAAGAATGTCGCTCAAGATGCTATAATGCAATGAACGACGACCTACAAACACCTGTTGTGATTAGTATTCTATTCGAAGCATGTCACATCATCAACACCATTGTCGACCATAAAGGCACTATCTCTTCCGAAGATCTCGCAGAATTGAAAGAAACAATGCATCTCTTTGCCTTCGATTTGATGGGACTTCGTGCCGAAAATTCTGATAACAATCAAGCTCGAGAAGAGGCTTATGGCAAGGTAGTAGATATGGTGTTAGACCTTAGATCGAAAGCTAAAGCCGACAAAGACTGGGCTACAAGCGACAAAATTCGTGATATGTTGGCAGACGCTGGCTTTGAAGTTAAAGACACAAAAGATGGTGCTGTGTGGAAATTAGATAAGTAATCCGCACGCATCTTTCATCTCAATACATTCAATCATTCCCCTCAATTCACGCCAAACACAATGATTCTATACATCGTTATTCCTTGTTACAACGAGCAAGAGGTGCTTCAATGGGCAGTAGACAAACTACAACCCGTTATCGAAACACTTCAAAATGAATTGCAAATAACCACCCGTTTCATGCTTGTAGACGACGGAAGCAAGGACGAAACCTGGAATATTTGCAACCAACTAACCCAACAATATCCCAATGTTGAGGCTCTAAAACTGGCTCACAACGTAGGGCATCAAAACGCATTGTGGGCAGGTATGGAGCAAGTTGTGGAGCATTGCGATGCTATGGTGTCGATAGATGCCGACCTACAAGACGACCCTTATGCCATAATAGAAATGGCTAAGCAATTGAAATACAATCATTGCGACATGATATATGGCGTTCGTAAGGAGCGAAAAACCGACAGCTTTTTTAAAAGAACTAGCGCATTGGCTTTTTATAGGGTGATGCAATGGGTGGATAAAGAAACCATTTACAACCATGCCGACTTTAGAATGATGAGCAAAAGGGCACTCACCGCCCTATTGCAATATAGCGAACGCAATTTGTTTTTACGTGGAATTGTTCGTCAACTGGGCTTTAAAGAGGCAAGAGTCTATTATAATAGAACTGAAAGAACGGCTGGCGAGAGCAAATATCCATTGCGCAAGATGATCAGTTTCTCTGTGCAAGGCATCACATCGTTCTCTACTGCCCCTCTACGTTTCATCACATTAATAGGCTTAGGCATGACCCTCGTGTCGATATTGATGATCATCTTTGGACTAATAGACTATCTAATGGGTTACACCATACAAGGTTGGACGTCGCTATTGGTGTCGCTTTGGTTCATAGGAGGCATCACCACAACAGGCGTAGGCATAACAGGAGTGTATGTAGGAAAGATCTATGACGAGGTGAAAAGACGCCCTCGCTACTTCATTGAGCAAACAATTCAATCTAAACAAATCAATAAAAACAACATAGAAGAGCACAAATAACAAAAAAGCAACTATTTATTTTGCAGTTGTTTTTAATTGCATTATCTTTGTGTTCGATAGAAAGTCATCATAACGAGGCTATTCTTATGATGAAAACAAAAACGTGTTGAAACATTATAGATACTTTATGGAAATATCATTCACTAATCATTGTAACGAAATATTTAATAAAGCCATTCAAGATTATCACTTAAAAGATAATGTTGACACACCTATTAACAATCCATATCAGCACGATACAATTGAAAACCGATTGTATTTAAAGTGTTGGATTGATACTGTTCAGTGGCATTTTGAAGATATTATCCGTGATCCGCACATCGATCCACTCGAAGCATTGCAACTAAAGCGACGCATCGACCGCAGTAATCAAGACCGAACAGACTTGGTTGAGCAGATTGATTCATACTTTAGACAAAAGTATTCGGACGTAAATGTAATGCCCAATGCACGCTTAAACACCGAAAGTCCAGCGTGGGCGATCGACAGATTGTCTATTCTTGCATTGAAGATATACCACATGAACGAGCAAACACAACGTTCAGACGCTTCAGCAGAGCACCTATCAAAATGCAAAGAAAAGCTCAATGTGTTGTTAGAGCAACAAAAAGACCTCGGAACAGCTATCGATCAGCTTTTAGAAGATATTGAAGCAGGCAAGATATATATGAAGGTTTATCGTCAAATGAAGATGTATAACGACCCTTCAACCAACCCCATTCTATATCAAAACAAGAAGTAAAGCATGCGCAGTGAGCATCTATTAATAGTTAGATTCTCTGCAATTGGCGATGTAGCAATGATGGTTCCCGTTGTAGCCTCATTGGCTTTGCAATATCCTCATTTGCGAATAACGGTGCTAAGTAGACCCTTTGCACGAGTATTTTTTGAGCATCTCGCTCCCAATGTCAGTTTTATGGGAGCCGACATCAATAAAGATTATCGTGGAATATTGGGGTTAAACAACCTTTTCAGACGCCTTTCTGGAAAGCGATTTACAGCAGTTGCCGACTTTCACGACGTGCTTCGAACAAAGTATTTGCGTCTAAAATTCTGGTTCGATCACATTCCTACCGCCCATATCAATAAGCATCGAGAGGGCAAAAAGGCACTCACTGCCAAGCACAACAAACGCTTCGAGCAGCAACCAACATCGTTTCAGAACTATGCCGACGTGTTAAAAGAGTTGGGATATCCCGTTCAATTGACTTTTAAGTCACTCTTCGAAGGCACCACATCACAGCTCAACACTTTGCCAAACAGCATTGTCGAGGCAGTGAACAAAGCACAAATAAACATCGGTATAGCACCTTTCGCAGCACATCAAGGCAAAATTTATCCCCTTGAAAAGATGCAAGAGGTGATCAACGAGTTAGAAAATAATATCGAAAATCTACAAATATACCTCTTTGGAGGAGGCGAACAAGAAACAAAACAGATTGCCACCATGGTGCAACAGCACCGCCATTGCATTAGCGTTCCAGAGCATTTGAAAGGCTTTCAGCAAGAACTTATATTGATGAACGAGCTTGATGCAATGATAAGTATGGACAGTTCGAACATGCATTTAGCCTCACTTGTAGCCACACCAGTGGTGAGTGTGTGGGGAGCAACGCATCCTTTTGCAGGCTTTATGGGCTGGAATCAAAAGCAAGAGTATGTAGTAGACCATTCAATGGCATGTCGTCCGTGTTCTATCTACGGCAATAAGCCATGTTATAGGGGCGATTTTGCGTGTATGCAAAACATCAAACCACAGCAAATAACACAAAAAGTGATGGCAATTATCAATGCTCAACAGGGCAAAGAAACAAACAATTAAAAGCGAACAAACAATAATTAAAACAGGTGGAAACACCCTTTTATTAAATAAATAAATATAAACAATAAAAACAAAAATTATTATGGCAAAGTACGTATGCGATGTTTGCGGATGGATATATGACCCCGCAGTAGGAGATCCTGATAGTGGAATTGAACCTGGAACAGCATTTGAAGATATCCCAGATGATTGGGTTTGTCCTCTATGTGGTGTGGGTAAAGACGATTTCTCTTTAGTTGAAGAATAATTGTTAATTTACAATATCAGTAAATGGGCAGTGCTCTCTTTTTGAGGGTGCTGCCTTTTTCGTTTGTAACAACACGCTTTCTGCGTTTTCAAGAGCATGCCTTTTGCCGTGCAAAGTGGATGCTTTTAGGGCGCAATAGCAATTCTTTTACCATACAATAGCAATTCTTTTACCATACAATAGCAATTCTTTTACCATACAATAGCAATTCTTTTTCGATGCAAGGTCATAGCTTTTAATTGAGCGTTGCGCTGTCCCTATGTTTGAAGGCAATATAACAAGTTGTTTAAGGGCTATGTAACGAGCTATTTAAGTGCAACGAAGAGGTATTTAACAAGAGGTTTTTGTGCACTTAGAACAAAATTATAGGGTAGTATACTAAAAGTGTGCAAACTCATATTTCCTTATCTTTTCGTCTTATTAAGATAAATTTAATTAAAAAACGCAAATTAAAAGCTTAAAATACATTAAAAAAAGGGGGGGGGGGGAATTATTTATTATAACTTTGCACTTCGTATATACATATTATTATGGTAATAAACCATCCTATTTCGTTACAAGATAACAATAGACACATAAGTAAAAACTATTATTTATATTTCGAAGAAAAATGACAAAGAAAATCTTATTTACCTTTGCTATATTCCTGCTATTATGCAGTTGTACGGCAGAACAATTAACAGCAGACAGTGGTACCAAAGAGCCACAAATAGAAGTAAAAGCAAAAGTGCAGCTTGTGTTTGCGAGAGACACAACAAAGAAAGAGGGAACAAGAGCTGTTGATGGTGATAACACACCATATTATTTTGATACAAACGGGAACTATATCTATGATAATATGTATTTTAGCAAAAATCCATTAAAAGGTGATTTGCTCATCTGTTTCTATAATGCTAAAACAAAAAAACTCTATAAGCGATTGTTTAAAAACGAAGAGTTAAACACTGGTGAGGTTACTAATAGCTATCATTATGATGGCAAAAACCTTCCTGAAATAGAAAAGGGTTCATCTTCAAATTCTCATGAAGACTTAAAGTATAGTAAGTATGGCGAAACAATAAATCAAGAATTCACTTTTTTAACTTCACCTACTGAAGATATAACAAAAGGAGAATGGTATGCACTATGTTTTTATTCTACAACTATGGATGTAAACAAAATGTCTGTTAATGCTCCATATGGTATGATACGTGTTCATCGCTCAGAAGTAACTTGGCCTCAACCTTTAACAATTCCTTTTGCTTCTTTATGGAGAAAAGTAGATGTGATTCGCACTCGAAATAATCAGCTTATATTTTACAGCAAAACTCCAATTGCCATGCGAATGTTAGGAACAGTAGCAAGACTTAATGTGGCTAATAGAATTAATGCAAATGTATACTATCACCATATCACTCTGATAAGTTCAGGAGACACACGAGGATATTTTGACATCAATAAAGTAACAGAATTACCTACTACTTATATTGCAGAGTCTTTCTCTACACCCAACGAAAATAATGACGAGGGATACCAAAAGATAATAGACCTTATGTGGACAGGAACAAATAAACGAGAAACAGAAAGTCAGTTATCTTATACACATTATAATATAAACGATAGGGGCCCTTTTGACAACGAGTTAAAAGCATACGATGAAAAATCTTTCTATAATGGTTTATTTGAAGGACACGAAGATTTATTTTGGTTTATATCTAAAGAAAGTAACCGAGGCGAAAGAGACAAAGCAGAGTTACCTACTATTAACCGATACAAAACACAATTCTTATTACATGGTACTACATCAAGAGATTGGGATACAAAGGTTCCCAAGAATGTTTCTATCTTTGCATCTATTCCCGTTTATGGAACTAAGAAGCAATTAAAAAGTGGTGCTATATATAAATGCAGAGGAACACTATATTACGAACCAGGTCCTTTGAACTATATGGCAAAAGAAAACCTCACTGCTAACGGAACGTTTAGCAATAGTTATGCTGATGCTAAAAACTTCTCGTTAGACGATATGGCTAATGTACAGATTCCTGAAGGTTATCATATACCAACACGAATGGAATGGCAAACCATTTTCCCACGTTATGCCAACATGCAAGCCAACGAACCATTAGTAAGCGTAACACCTGCAGAGATGGGAAAACAAAAAGTGAGGTTCGCACAATATGTAGCAAACAATAACAGTGATAATAAAACATACACTCATATTGTTACACAAAGAAAAATGCCTACATCTCATACAATGGGTAAGTTAGAAGACAATAACTTCTTATACAACTGGTATGCAGAAAAGGCTACTGCATATCCTTATCAAAAGAATGGTGTAACAGAAGGCGAAAGCTACACAAACAATGCTTATGGAACTGAAGCTAATTTAGGACAATATTCGTTGTTACAAAATAACAAATACCAATATGCCATACGTATAGATTATGAAAATATGCAAAGTGGTGCAGAAAATGCAAGAATGGTATTGACACAAAGATATTTAGGACCAAACTTTATTTTAGATCCCTTTGACATTGACACCGATGAATATTGGAAATATACAGGGACTGATGATGTCAGCGATTGGAATGAATCAGAGTTTGGAAAAGTAATAAGACCTTTACAAGATGAAGTGCAACGTGTATTGCCTTTATATGGTTATGCTCTTAATGCCAACTACAACCCACAAGATATTAAAAATACGGCAACAAACTTCCCATTTGGTGCGATATATTGGAGTAATACAGAGGCTAATACAGAAAAGATGATAACAACCCCAAGTTCAAAACCACGTTTACCTTTGTACTTTAACTTTAATAATAAAGTTGACTGGTGGAGAACAGATAACACAGGAACAAACAAAAACTTTTATAACAATGGTGTACCACAATTTTCTGGAATGATCCGTTTATTCTATAACACACCAAAAGCATACGAATAAAATGAAAAAAAGAAATTA